>CAZLIO010000091.1:0-9703 GCA_964559025.1 uncultured Pirellulales bacterium
CATTAATGACTGCAAAAGGCTCGTGGATTACGTCTCTCGCAACCAGTATGGCATGTCCGGTGCCCCAGGGCTTGTCGCGGTCTTTGGGTGGTTCAAAGCCATCAAGGCAGGTGTTCACTTCCTGGTATGCGTAGGCTGTTTCGACAAGATTGTCAAACTTGCTGCCGATAGTTTCTTTGAAAGCGTTTTCAAAATAGTGTCGAATAACAAAAACGAGTTTGCCAAATCCGGCATTTATGGCGTTATAGATAGCATAATCGATAATTATTTCGCCGTTGGGACCAATGGGATCAATTTGCTTAAGTCCCCCAAAGCGAGTACCCAAACCTGCCGCCAAAATCAACAAAGTCGGCTTCATTCAAAATCCTCATCTTTGATTCCGATACCGGCTATAACCCGTACCGCCGTAAGATGTCATACCTCCATAAGGCATTTGGCCATAACCAAAGGGCATACCAAGTCCAGGCATAAGACGAAAATTAGCAGGTGCGCTGACTAAATCAGCTATATCATAAACACGAGTTTTCATTTTCTTGGGTAAAGAGCCTTGTGTTGCAATAATTATAACTCCGTCATCAACTACATATCCCAGTTTCTCTGTACCACCTGCTGAAATTGACATTAACAAGAGTTTCAAGTGTGTGCGTAAAGGCACTTTTGAAACGCCGTTAATTCCGATAGGAGTATCTCTATAGATGTCCGCGTTCTGTTCCAAATCTTTCCAAAGCACTGCTATATTTAATTTAGGTACGGTCGAATTACGCAAGATGTTAATTGCCTCTTCGAAAGTCATCTCGGGTGTAAAACTCGAAGGACCAGCAGTTATCCTGCTTACCTTTTTGTAAGCCGTTTTGGATGTTTGTTGGCCCTGATTTTCTGAACTGTTCCGAGTGTACGGACCTTTCGAATTTGCTCCCTGTGTTTCTCCGAGTAAAAGAAAAGTGCCGAACAGAATAACGACTATTCCTCCAAAGCATTTTGTCAATCGTTCTTTGCTCATTTTTTTACCTGCACATCTGAATTAAAGATTGCTTTGCTATATCCCGTATTATCGTTACCACATAGTATACAAGTATTTACCTTTTGGGTAAAAGCTCTTTTTTGCTCTGATGGAGGGAAAAGACATGTTTCTCAACCACTAAACCTGCCTTTACTGGGCCTCCGCACGGAAGCGCACGTTTTCAGTGTGCTTGCCGATACGCAATTGCCTGAACCCTTCCGTCAGTTTCGAGCCCACGATCGAAACGTTCTCGAAGGTCACGTTGCGAACGTCATGTTCGGCGTCCGCCCCCTCTATCTGCACAAGGTAATCGCCGGATTGACCTTCCACCGTCACGTTTCTGAACCGCACATTGCGGATGAATCCGGGCACCTTCTTGCGCATATACTGGTTCACGACCGGACGCAGGCGGACGAGCTGGCTTTGGCCTTCGCCGTGGATACGGATGTCCTCGATCGTGATGTCCTCCAGCCGCATGTCCTCACCCGGCTCTAACAGAAACGCTGTCATTGTGAAGTGGACAATGTCGAGATTCCGGAGGGTTACGTTGCGCATAAACGCGGCACGGCTTTCATGTCCGAGCAGAAAGATGCGGGCCCGGTCACACCAGAGAATCGAGTTCTCCACCGTAATTCGTTCAACGTTGCTGTTCGGCCCGCTGAAGTCAAGCCCCTTAAGGGCGACACAATCGTCATCGCTCCGGATGAAGCAATCGGTAATCAGCACATCCTGGGAGTTGCACGGGTTGATGCCATCATCGTTCTGGACGCGGGAGTTGCAGAGCTTCACATTCCGGACGGTTACCCGCTGACTGTTCCTTGGCACGATGGTCCAATGGGACGAGCCGCGGAGTGTGATGTCACTCACTTCGACGTCGGTGCTGTTACGAATCGCAATCAGGTTGCCCACCGGGCCTTTGCGCCACTCCCAGTCGGAGCCGTCCAGGATACCGCGTCCACAAATCCGGATGTGGGTTCCTTTCACCAGCACCTCGGCCTTCACGACGGCTCCGCCGGCAAGATAAAGGGTCTGGTTGCTGTGCAAGATGATTTTCTCTGGCTTGTGCACCCCGGGGCCGAAATAAACAACGCCCTCATCGCCGGGCTTTGTCACTTCTTTTTCCAGGGGATTCGCAAACAGCAGTAAAGGTCCTTTTTTACCGTCCGGTTCTACACTGAACTTTCGCGGTTTATCCAGCGTCAGGTTCAAAGTATAGTCATCCTCCAGCGTTGGCTGGATCCCGAACGACTGGGGCCGGACAACTACGTTCCGAAGCGACTTCTTGGACACAATGCGGACCACCACACGTCCTGACATGTCGAAATTGGCAAACGAATACGAACCACCATGGTCCCATTGCTTCGACGCAAATGGCGGGTCGAGAACGCGGGCCATGTACACGTCAACCTGCCGGCCCGCCGCCTGCACTTCATAGTCGGCCGACAATGTTTCGCCGGCTGGAGCGGAATAAGTAACGACCTTTGCTGCACCCGCCATAGAGCCCCAGCATTGATCTGAAGCTATCGTTAAAGCTGAAAATAAAAAGCTAATCGCCAGTAGTTTACTTGCGCAGCCGGTCGTTATTTTGAGAAATTTATATGCTGCTGTTTTAGTAGTTGTTTTCATAATGTTTGTTGCTCTTAAATTTCTCTCATCTTGGTTAAACGGTGATCAAATCCCACAAGCGGTTAAGCGAATCGATGGTTTGCTGCAGTGCTGCATTGGTCTCCATCTTGCGCAGCTCTTGGTCGAAGGGCTCACACTCAACCGGCCCGTCGTAACCGATTTTCACTAAGGCGTTGATAAATCCTTTCAGGTCGATCACCCCCGTGGTCACCGGCAGTCTGCGCCGGTTATCGATTTGCTCATCGACCGGGATGCCCGCTGGAGCGTCGTTGACGTGAACGTGTATGACGTCATTGTTCGAGAGCTGAAGCAGCTCTTCCAGCGTCCCATGTGAGGTGTACCAATGCCAGCTATCAAGCAGAAGCCCTACGTTTCCTGTTCCGATTGCCTCGGCCAGCTCCATCATACCCGACTGGGTGCAGATAAATGGAAAACGACTTCGCGCCCGGGAGGTTCTGGGCCCAACGAATTCCAGACCCAGCCGGATGCCGTTGTCTTTAAGCACCTTCGCCACTTCGCGGAGGCGTCTTTTGTGCTGCTCGAAGTTTTGCAGGTACGTGAGCTCCCTGTGGCCGGGCGGAATCCAGGTCGCCATGCGTTTGACGCCCAATTGCTTCAAAACGCCCGCCTGCCTGGGCAGCCGCGCGAGGTCTTTCTGAAATCGGTCTTCATCTCTGCGAAACCCGACGGGCAGACCGCTGGCGCCATATCGAACGCCCTTTTCTTTCATTGTTGCCATCCATTCGCGAATTTCCACGGAAGACTTGTTTTCAAACTCACCCAGATTGGGAGTGATGCCGTCAAAACCATATTTCACGGCATAGTCCAGCAATTGGCGCTGATTGGCCTTGACGCCAATGTGACCGGGCCCCAAGTTCTTATAGAATTTGACTCTATTCTTCATCCCCGACGCCTTAGCGGATGGCCTGGTAAAGTAGAGCGCGGCGGCCGCGGTAATCGCCGACCGGCAAAACGTGCGTCTCGATATCGCATTATATTGTTTCCTTTTCAACTCAGTCATAATCGTCTCTCCAATTCAATTTTTCAAAGTCGGATAAACCAATAACCAGCCAACAAAACCTGCCTGCACCCCATTGTTTTCTGCCGAAAGGCATCCTGCGGATTACGAAAGCAAGAACAGGGGTAACGCAGGCACAGGTGCGTTTTCTTACCTGGGCAGCAAGAGAAGTGTAACATGGAAGATTGTTAGCGTCAAATAAACAAAGATAGAATTTTCGGGAGCAACACACTTGTTTTTCCTGGAATAATCAAGAAGGTTGAGGAAGTTTTCAATGAATTTTTGTATAAATAATATTGACACATTACCCGGAGCGGATTAGAGTGTAATAGACAAGACCGTAGCGGTATTCTGTTGCTGTGTATGCAGCTTGATGCGAGTTTTTCAGCAGGAATACGCAAAGAAGGTTACAATGAAAAAGGCAAATCAATTGAGTGTGGTTCTGGTCTGTGTAATCCTGATTTGCCCAAACCATCTTGGTGCGCACAATTGGCCCGGCTGGAGAGGCGACGGAGGGGGCATCTCACCCGAAAAAAACCTTCCCTTAAGATGGAGTGAGGACGAGGGTGTTAAGTGGAAGACTCTCATTCCGGGCGCCGGCCACTCTTCACCAATTGTCTGGGAAAACCGCCTCTTTGTTACCTCTGCCGTTGCTGAAGATCCCAACGTTGAAACGTTTCGAGGCGGCGTGTATTTTGGAGGCAACCGCAGTAAACCCGACGATTCGGAATATACGTTTAATGTGATCTGCCTCGATGTAGAACGAGGAAACATCCTTTGGGACAAAGCCGTTGTGAAGCAGCGACCAAGGACACCCCGTCATACGAAAAACACGTATGCCTCTGAAACACCTGCAACAGACGGTAAATACGTCTTCGCCTCATTTGGTTCGGCGGGCCTATACTGTGTGGATTTCGACGGAAATGTGGTCTGGCACCGAGACCTCGGGCTCCTGCGCAGGCGATCCGGCTGGGGAACGGGCGCCTCACCCATCCTGTTCCGGAACACAGTCATTGTCAATTGCGACAGTGACGAAGAATCCTACATAGCCGCTTTCAACAAAACCACCGGAGAACCTCTCTGGCGCACCGAGAGGAATGAAAACGCATCCTGGTCAACACCCTTTTTGTTTCAGTTCGGCGACTGCACAATAGTCGTCACCAACGCCACGCGTCGCATGCGGGGTTATGATGCCTCCACGGGAACACTTCTTTGGGAATGTGCGGGTGGCTCGATGATAACAGTTCCATCCCCTGTTGCCACCCGGGGACTGGTGTTTATTTCGTCCGGGCACAATATGTTAATGCGACAGCCAATCGTTGCGGTCCGCCCTGATGCCTCGGGCGATATCACACCGGCCAGATGGCAATCTTCGAGTCAGGGCGTAGCATGGATGCATCTTAGGGGCGGCCCATACGTAACATCACCCATTGCTATGGGCGAATATCTCTACATACCATTGGATAAAGGATTTCTGACCTGCTATGAGGCGCTGACGGGCAAGATAGTTTTTAACAAACAAAAGCTCGGGCAGCGCAATACGATTACAGCCTCACCGATCGCCGGCGACGACAAGATATACATCCAGACGGAGGACGGCGAGTGTTATATTATCAAGCCGGGTCCGAAATTTGAGATACTCGTCGTAAACAAACTTAATGAGGTTTTCTGCGCTTCACCGGCCGTATCAAGAGGCAGGCTCTTTCTTCGTGGTCGTAAATACCTATATTGTATTGGAAAATGATGATTTTGTAATGATGGTTCCCGGGCTATTGACAACCGGAATGGATTAGAGTGTAATAGGCGAAACCGCTCCGGTATTCTGCTGCCGTGTGTGCAGCTCGGCGCGGGTTTCTCAGCAGGAATGGAAATGGAGGTTATTATGAAAAACACAAATCAATCGAGGGCCTTGATGGTGGGCTGTGTGATTCTTCTCATCGCCGGTTGTGTTTTCGCGCAGGATTGGCCGCAGTGGCGAGGACCCAATCGGGATGGGAAAGTGAGTGGATTCACCACACCCTGGGAATGGCCAAAGGAATTTACACAAAAGTGGAAAGTCACCGTGGGCTCGGGTGATGCGACGCCAGCCCTGGTCGGTAACAAGCTCTATGTCTTCACACGGCAGGGTGAGGATGAGTTTATCCTTTGTCTGAATGCAGGCAACGGAAAGGAGCTGTGGAATAGTAAGTACGCGGCGCAAGCCGTGACCGGAGCGGCTGCCCGGCACCCGGGACCCAGAAGCTCACCAGCAGTGTCGGACGGAAAGGTCGTCACAATAGGCGTTGGCGGGGTCCTATCCTGTCTGGACGCCGCCACCGGTAAAGTCGTATGGCGTAAGGACCCGTTCCCCAAGGTCGTGCCCAGGTTCTTCACGTCCATGTCGCCTATCATCGTCGATGGGATGGTCATCGCGCATCTCGGTGGACAGGGTAACGGGGCAATCATTGCGTATGACCTGGCTGCCGGCAATGAGAAATGGCGGTGGTCCGGCGAAGGTCCGGAGTATGCATCGCCTGCCCTGTTGACGGTGGGAGGCACCAAGCAGATAGTGACGCTGGCAGAGAAAAGCATCGTGGGAATTGGCGTGGCCGATGGGAAGCTCCTGTGGAGTCTACCATTCATGCCCGTGAGCAGGGCTTACAACGCTGCTACACCGATCGTCGATGGGCAAACAGTAATCTACACCGGTGCTGGCCGGGGCGCAAAGGCTGTGAGGATCGAGAAGCAGGGGGATGGCTTTGCCGCCAAAGAGCTTTGGAGCAATCCGGAGCTCGCCCCGCAGTTCAACACACCTGTGCTCAAGGACGGCCTGCTCTTCGGCCTGTCCAACCGCGGCAATCTCTATTGCATTAACGCTCGTACAGGTAAAACTGCCTGGACCGACGAAACCTCAAGAGATCGCAGCGGCTTTGCGGCCATTCTCGACGTAGGCTCTTGTCTCCTGGCCCTACCCAGCAGTTCTGAACTGATTGTCTTCAAGCCCAGTGACAGTGAATATTCGGAGCTGGCCAAGATCAAGGTGGCCGAGGCGGAAAGCTATGCGCATCCGGTAATCTCGGGCAACCGCATATTTGTGAAAGACGTGGAGTCACTGACTCTCTGGACCATAGAATAAGCCAGGTCGAAGGAACCCAGCACCAATCTGTTTCGGCTCTCAGGGTATTTTAAGCCCGGGAATGAAGTCAGATTGGTGCTGGGTGGATTTTCTGGGCCCCAACACTGAAGGTCGAATGGAGGTAGAAGTTTCATGCTATTAAATCAATCTGTCAGAATCGGCTTACTGCTATTCATGATTCTCATGAGTTTGGCTGTCACCCAGGCCGAAGAAGTAACGTATGCTGAGCGCCTCGGTTGGCCGTCGGGCACAAAGGCGGTGATTTTTCACGTGGACGACGCAGGTATGTCACATAATTCAAACATGGGTGCAATCAAGGCCGTTGAAGAAGGTATCGCCACCTCATTGAGCATCATGATGCCGTGCTCCTGGGTACCGGAGTATGCAAATTATCTTAAGGCAAATCCCAAAACTGACGCCGGCATTCATCTCACACTCACATCGGAATGGAAGAATTATCGATGGGGACCTATCGCCGGCAAACCGGCTGTACCGGGACTCACGGATACTGATGGCTACCTATGGCACAACGTTTCCGATGTTGCCGCTCATGCCACGCCTGATGAAGTTGAAACCGAAATTCGTGCCCAAATCGACAAGGCCCTGTCTATGGGTATTGTCCCCACGCATTTGGATTCCCACATGGGAACATGTTTCCACCCGCTATTTATTGACCGCTACGTGAAGGTGGGAATCGAAAAGAAAATACCGGTACTTATGTTCGGCGGGCACATGCAGCATATTGGTAATGAAGTCGGTCCTCTTAGACTACTGGCACTTTCCATTGCGGAGAAATTATGGCAGGCCGGGCTTCCGGTTATCGATGATCTTGTAACACAGCCAACAAGGGCAAGGGATTATGAGGAGAAAAAGGCCGAGCTGATTAAATTGCTGCGTGATATGAAACCAGGCATCACTGAGATTATTGTTCACTGTACTGTACAGACAGAGGTATTCTCACACATTTCCGGCTCGGGCCCAAATCGTGAGGCCGAGCTTCGCCTGCTGACCGACCCTGATATAAAGGCTTTCATCGAAAGTGAAGGAATCGTCCTGACTACATGGCGTGAATTGAAAAAACGGCGTGCCCTTATTCAGACACCGTTGGTGACGGTGGCTGACCTGAACGTGGGTGAATCTCAAACCGTACAGCTTCACGATGGCTCGCAAGGCACTATTAAGCTGCTTGATTTAAAAGAAACTCGAGATGAGATTCGCAATGCTGTTCGCCGAGCAGTAGTGAAGGTTGAAGTCAACGGCCAGACTGTCTCCCTCGTCTCTTCCACATATCACTTACCCGTTACTGTTGCCGGCGTACAAATCGATTGTCCGGTTACCAAGGGCTATCTGCAGAAAACCAGAAAAGAAAATCCCTGGGGACTAATCAAAGACGCAAGGCTGAGACTCTGGCCCGCCGGCTCACCATTGATAAAACCGGACACTTTTATCTATCCTGTCAAACAGCGGTGGTTCGCCACCGATACCCAAATGGCTAATGTGCCGGTCTTCGTGGATGGCGGGGAAGTTCCCAGCAACAAAAATATCTACTATCATTATGGGTTGGACTTTGGCGGCGCCGAGGGTTTGGTCGATGTGATTGCCGCCACCAACGGTTTGGTGGTTTCAGCGGGGTTGGAGAAACTACCCGGCTATGAAGATACCCCTGTTACACCACGCTATGATGTGATTTATATCCTGGACGACCGAGGTTGGTTCTGTAGGTATAGTCACTTATATGAAATTGATAGTTTCGTAAAGCCGGGACGGCACGTCAAAATGGGCCAGAAGATTGGCATTCTGGGAAAAGAAGGCGGCAGTGGTGGATGGTCCCATTTACATTTCGACATCCAATGCAAACAACCATCCGGCTTATGGGGTATCCAAAATGGTTACGCCTTTATCTGGCAAGTGTACCAGCGTGAATACCAGCCCGAGATAATCGCCGTGGCCCGGCCTCATCATTTTGCCGGGACAGGTGAAATAGTTGAGCTTGACGCCACTCGTTCCTGGAGCCGATATGACAAAATCAAGAAATTTGAATGGACGTTCTGCGATGGGACTTCGGCTACCGGCCCAAAAGTACAACGCACTTATGACAAACCCGGGGAATATAACGAAATCTTAAAAGTTACCGACGCATCCGGTAACATTGACTACGATTTTGCTGTCGTCCAGATAATTGACAAGAACCATCCTGACCAGTTACCGCCCACTATCCACGCGGCCTATTACCCCACGTTCGATATTAGGCCCGGTGACGAAATCACCTTTAAGGTGCGTTCTTTCCGTACTACTTACGGCAGCGAGGTATGGGACTTCGGGGACGGCAGCACCAAAGTAACCGTACAATCGGATGGTAACGTTCAAGTACACAATCCAAAAGGTTACGCCGTCACTACACATCGTTACAAGAAACCGGGACATTATATAGCTTCGGTAAAACGCAGCAATGAACGTGGTCACGAGGCTATCACCCACCTGCACATAAATGTAAGCAATAGAAATTAGCGCCTTGGTAAGTCATCCGAGGAGTCACTTAAGTTTTAAGGGATTGCCAAACTCAGAGTGAGCTGCGTCAGGTAATGATGTGCAGCCTGTCGCTGTTACAACCAGCATCAGGACCATCGCCTGTATGGTTCTCCATTTTCTTGACCAATTATAATAAAAGTAACAGAATAATTAGTGTCTTTTTCATTGCCCCGCTTCTTTTACTTGTATACTGTCTGTCGGCATTAGCAGAATAGACAAAATAATAGGTCATGTTTTTTTCTTGAATATTCCTTCAATAAATGCACAAACTATGAAACATGCTACTCCAGCAAAAATAGCATTATTTGATGATATAAAGCCCAATCCTACAGCCAACATCAATATGCTTCCAAGTAACAGCAGAATTATTGGGATAGCACTTATCATCTGCTCACGCATTTTAGCCATCTCCATT
>CAZLIO010000092.1:0-1160 GCA_964559025.1 uncultured Pirellulales bacterium
GGGCCATGGAAAAGGTGCCGTGAACCTGCCAGCAATCGCAAGCCAGGGGCATCCAATACAGCCGCCCGTTTGCGGGCACCACCCCGTCAAAACATCCGGGACGGACGACGCCTTCGTAGTCTGCAAGCTTTCGCTCAGCAATATCCACATAAACGGTCCTGCCCTCCCCGCCTCCGGGACGGTAGTAGAACTGGTTCGGAGTCACCGTCAGGCGGGTGCAGGAGCCAATTATTCCGAGACTGAATTCGTCGAGAACCCTGCCGGTGAGCGGTTCGACTTTCCGGCAGAAGGCCGCAGGGTTTGCCACGCGAGGCACGACATAGAGAGCGTCATTGAAGAAAAATGGGTGGGGAGATGCGATGTTCGAGGTCCAGAGGAGCTTGCCTTTCTCGAAGCTGACGCAGATGGTATTCTTGAACGACGGCCCCGCGATGCATACCACCTCGCTGCCAGCCCGCGCGCAACAGTAGGTGGCCCATCCCAAGCCCCAACCCTGGCGTTTGAGCGAGCTGCCGATGGCGCCGAAGAGCCCTTTGGATGTTTCGGGCGTGCGGCGCCACAACTGCTTGCCCGTGATGGAGTCGCGAGCGGCCATGTACTTTCCCGGCGCCAGCTCGAAGATGCGCCCATGCTTCATGCACAAGGTTCGAGCGTCGAACGGCTCCGGCTCGCTGACGCTCCAGAGCAGCTTCATCTCGGGATACTGAAAGACAGCCAATCTTCTTGCGGCACCAAATTTGTTGGTGATGCTCCGGTACTGCTCGTTGGCCACGTTCCAGGGCCAGTGGCCCATTTGCCTTTTCTGCCTATGGGGAGCAACGTGGGCGTCCGGCGGGCCGAACGCCGCCCAGAACTTGCCCTTCTCCTGCGCAATCCATTTCCAGTCCGTGTCGCCGGCGGCTGCTGCTTCAGGCGGAACGCTGAACCTGCCGCGCTCCTGCCCGGTTGCAGCATCCAGTATCCAGAGGGTCCCGCCCTCGGCAAAAACCACCTCGCTACCGGTCGCCACCTTCGCGACATTGTGGACGACGTAGTTCGGATTAAGCGGGCGACTCCAGAGGCGCAGGCCGTTGTACGCGTTGAGGACCGTCAGCGTGTTCAGGAGCGGTTCTTCACGCTCGTGGAATGCGATATGCCCCGAGAAGAAGAAAATCCGCCCG
>CAZLIO010000092.1:1170-9670 GCA_964559025.1 uncultured Pirellulales bacterium
CATCGCCGCGAATACCGGATACGTCTGGAAACGCAGCTCCCCCGGCAATCGCGCCACCTTGTCTCTCGAGACCACATTATTGTCCGGCCCATAGTACGGATGTCGCCACTCGTCCACTCCGGGTTGAGCGGGTTTTACGACAACCTTTCCCGAAACGATGCAGACACCGCCGGGATGCAGCACGCGCAGGATTTCTTCCTCGAACGGCGGATAGTCCACCCCCGGCGCCACCCAAACGGCGTCGGCCAAGTCTCCTGCCAGCCAGAGCGACGTACTGTTGTCATCCACCACATAAACTCGATCCCCCAAGAGCCTTTGCTCCATCGCCCAATCGCGAATCTTCTGGAGCCCGGGTGAGGCGGTTCCCCGACAGAAAACAGTCCATGGGGTTTGCTCGATGAGCCCGGCAATCGTCGGCAAGTCTCCCTCATCCGCTCCGCAAACCACAACGACCAAGGCCGGCGTCCTGGCAAGGTGCCTGGACAACTCGGGGACGGCATCGTCGGCAAACGCCGCGCAGCAGCAAAGGAACGTGCTCAACAGTACGAACCATGTCTTCATTTCCTTTCTCCTTGAAATCAACATCTTTTAAGCTTTCGCCATACAGGACTCCTCTTTGGAGAGAAGATTTCGCTCGTTTTGCAGTATCTGACTGAAGCTGGTTTCGCATTGTCGAAGCTGGTATCGAAGCTGGAGGCTGGAAGCCGGATGCCAGATAAAAACGAGTTTCGAGTTTCCAGGACAAGCGTCGATACGAGCATCGATAACCTTAAACGAAAAGGTCGTGTTAAGAACATGGTAGCAGACGCCTGCTGCCTCTATACCTGCTTGCATTGGCATAAGAACGATTGTATCACTACCTCGGACGTAGTCAATAGTAACATCTCGCGATGAAGGAGGAGGAAGAAATCGTTTATTTCCATTTGTCTGTAATCCACAAAGCAGATAGAATACTTTACCGTAGTTTGTTCTGCTGATCCTTCAGGCCTTCTTTGATTATGTGGAGTTGCCGGACTGGCCCAGAACGAAAAGAACGGGGTATTGTATGAGAGACAAACGCATTCGGAGGAAATGGATATGAATAAGCCAGGCACACATATCAAACAAGACATGCTGTGGGCAGCACGTGAGCTGACTATGTTGGCTCTTTGCATCCTGATTGCATGTGCCATATTTAACGGTGAGTGTCTCGCGGGGGAATTGCCGGAGTGGGTGGATAAAATCCGGAAGGACCATCCGCGGCTGTTCTTCGATTCCGAGACGTGGCCGGAAGTGCGCAAACGTGCGCTCGGGCCGGAGCGGCAGTGGTACCACTACATAAAGGGACGGGTGGATAGTCTTCTCAAGCGTGCGGATAACAAGGATACGCTTGATGTAAAGGAATATGGCCAAGAGGCGGCGTGGGCGGCGTTTGTGTATCGGGTGACGGAGGAGCAGGCGTATCTCGAGCTATCGAAGAAATGCCTGGATGCGAGTCTGCGGTTCTACGATGAGTGCTTCAGCCATAAGAAGAGTGTTAACTGGTACTCGACTTCACGGGTGCATGCGATGTTAGCATGGGACTGGCTTTATGAAGCTTTGTCGGAGGCGGAACGGCGGGATTACATGTCGAGGCTTGTGCGGGCGATTGATAGAGTGTTGAAGGCCAGGCCGACCATCTACCGCGAGAATATGAGCGGGTATAGCAGCGGGTTCTATGGGGTGAGGAATTGTCTGTGGTTCATAGGATGCACGGCATTCGGAGCCGGAATAGAAGAGGACAAGATAAACGAGTGGCTGGTGTGGGGACGGAATGAGAATATGAAACTGCTGGAACACAGACATATAGCTTGTGGTGACGACGGGGGCGGTGCATCGGCGACGCTGGGATACGTTCTGGGGGCGTACCCGTGGGCGGAGCAGAACTTCTTTTATACGTGGTTGTCAAGTACGGGAGAAAATATCGCGCCGGATTGGCCATACAGCTCGTGGCTGGCTAACTATGTGATATGGAACTGGATACAGGCGGATGGAGGGCCGTTGGAGTTTGGATATGGCGACCGACCTCATACGAAAAACGCAATGCCAACGAGCCAGTTGTATACCCATATGGCAAACATTCGGCATTTGTATTCAAGACAGCGACCAAAAGAGGCAGCCTTGGCGAGACACGTGCAGGGACTGCTGCCACAGAAACGATATAGCAGAAGCTGGTTCATTTATCCGTTTCTCTTGACAGGCCAAGATGATTCGCCCCAAGCGTTTTTACCAGATGCGCTGCCGATGGCCAGACACTTTGAGAATATGGGGCAAATCATTATGCGCAGCGGCACCGGACGCAATGATACGTACTGCATGTTCTCGTGCGGTGGGATACTGGAGCAGCACAGGCATTACGATGCGCTGAATTTCGTGATTTATCATAAGGGTTTTTTGGCGCTGGATTCCGGTACGCGTTATAAGGAGTTCGACAACGGGGAACATCTCGCGAATTACTATGCTCAGACGGTAGCGCATAATTGCGTTGTTGTCCACCAGGAGGGTGAACCACCGGCCAGGTATTGGGGAGGGACGGTCGTGGGCAATCACGGAGGACAGCACAGGCAGTTAGGTTCGGTGGTCAAAGCCTTTGAGACAAACGATGACTATGTGTATGTTGCAGGGGATGCGACGGCGTGCTATCAGCATGGATTGGTCAAGAGGCCGGGACGATCGGATTTGGGAGAGAAATGCAAGCTGGTGACGCGACAGATAGTATTTATGATACCGAATCATTTCGTGATTTTCGACCGAGTGGTGTCAACAAATGCCGGCTATCGCAAGGACTGGCTGATACATACGGCACATGAGCCTAAAATCACCGGCAGAACGATAAGAGCGGATCATAGTGGGGGAAGGATGTTCTGCCGGACGATGTGGCCGGAGGATGTGGTTCTCAAGGTAGTTGGAGGTCCGGGGAAGGAGTTCCGGGCGGCTGGGAAGAACTGGGATATCGTGCGGGACGGACTGACTAATGAGAGTTTGGCTTTGATGGGGCAGTGGAGAGTCGAGGTTACGCCGGGCAGTGCGAGGCAGAGGGACATCTTCTTGCATGTCATACAGGTGGCAGGGCAAGACCTGGAACAAATGAACGAGGCAGAGCTGATCGAAGGAGTCGGCAGATACGGCGTGAGGGTGAAAACAGGCAAACAGATATGGGAGATAGTGTTCAACTCGGATGGACCCTTGGGCGGGCAGATTAAGCGAACGGGCCAGGGTAGGCGGATTAGTCGAAATTTGACGACGGGAGTACAAAAGCAGGTGGGTATAGCGGCACGGACATATCCAGCTATGACTTACGAACAGGCTAAGGCGAGGATACCGCAACGGGAGCTGCCCGGTTTCTGGGTCGGAGGGATGGAGAAGCTCGAGAAACAACTGGCAGAAGTCAGCCACGGCGAAGTGCGGGTAGTTGCGAACACGCCGGGCAGACGATTGATGCACATGGTGAGTTTCGGGGAGCGTGAGCGCGTCACCCAAAAGGCGAATTTCAACTCGGCTGTCGGAGGTCAAGCACAGTCAGCATATATGGACAAGGAGGCGAGGTACAAGCCCGTGATTCTGTTCGTGGGGCCTGTGCATGGGCACGAAGTGGAGGGGCTCACGGGATTAACGAATCTCATAAGCATTATGGATACGGGGTATGATCTGCGAGAACGGGAACAGACGGAGCTGCGGGAACTGGGACGCAGGTGCCGGTTGTTGATAATACCAGCCGGCAATCCCGATGGCATTGCAAGGCTGGAACCACGGGCGCTACAGGGAATGGGTCTTGATGATGTGCGGTTCTGGGGACAGGGGACATGGAGCGACGATACGTTTTGCGGGTGGCCGGAAAGTAAGAGGCAACATCCGATGGCAGGTGAGAACGTAGGATTTCTGGGGTGTTATTTCAATGATGCCGGTATCAATCCGATGCATGATGAGTTCTTCGAGCCCATGGGGCCGGAGGCGCCGGCTATTCTGAAGATAGCGAGAGAGGAGGGCGTGGATTTGGCGGTGTCGTTACATAGCCATTCGAGTGGCCCGGCTCTACTGAGGCCGGCTTATGTGACAATGGAAAAGCAGGAAGATATACGCCGGCTGGCTGGGGAGTACTATGCAATTCTCAAAGAGCGGGGACTGCCCTATAGTAAAGTGTTCGACGCAAAATCCGAAGGCGGGTCCGCCGAAGGCGGATCGCCCTTTAATCTAACCAGCGCGATGTATCACGTAAGCGGGGCGAGCAGCTTTACATTCGAGTGCCCACATGGATTGAGCAGCACGGGGGCATGCAAGATGGGCTTCGAAGAGATTCTGGACATTCAACTTGCGCTATATGAAGCAATGATGCGGCACGAACTGGCTAAGAAAGCAGGGCAGGAGAAAAGCCTCTAACAGGTTCTACGTTCAGAAGAACGAGAGGCGAGTCTAAAAATAGCTTCTTTGGTTTGCATGCTCTCTAATAAGTGCTTCGGTGCCTATCACAGCCTGATTTTATGTTTGCCATCGTCTCTGAAAGTTCGCCTGCCACGACTGCACGATACATTTATTTGTGCTTGCGGGGCTTTGTCTGTTGGGAGCCCTCTTATAGTAACAATCAGGCTTGCATCGCGAATGCGACGACTGTCGCTTCCATAAAAAATCTTACTAACATCCAATTCTACAGCCTTTTCAAAGGTTTCTTTGTTGTTATTCTGTATATTTCGTTTTGCCCACGCCAGGCCGCTCGTTATCAGGTTCCGTTTACACGCCTCAAGATAGGCAGTATCCGCTTGAAACAACATAGTGTTCGCACCGCTCGTTAAAACGTGCATTTCGAGTCCTATTATGGCCATCGCCGTTATCACAAGTACCAGCGCAAAACCTTTTTGCCTTGGTTTTCTCATCTTTGATTCAGAACCTTTCACAAAGCACCCACAAAATACAGATGTGAATTAGCCATTTTCTTTTCCCAATGTTCTCCTCGAATCTTGTGCTCTATATGAGTCTTGACCTCCACTGCACCCAGCAACGCTGGGTTCCAATCAAAACCCGCCGCTGGCGGACCGTCCCCGTCTTTTCGCCAGACCTGCCATTCCACTTTTGCATGCGGCACAGACCAAACCGTTTGTTCTAAAGCGTTGCTCTGCTGATTGTCCGTTAACTTATGTCTGAGCACCTTATCATCTTTTAACTGGTAGCAAATCATACCCTCTGCCAGCTCAATCAAAAGCAGCTTGTCATCGGTAGTATATTCACCAAACGATTCCGGCAGTCCCTTTGCCCTGTCAATGTCCTTCTGCATTTGCTCTAACATACTTAGCAGACTTGCATTTTCCTGCACGACTTGATATGAACGCGGAATATCTTTTATAAGCGTTCTAAAAAAGTCGTCAAGAACAAGCATTATGAATGGAAGGACAATTACTACTATCAATACTTCCACTAAAGTAAAGCCTTTACGCATATTTATCACTCCCCTTTGGCTAAGGACTCGTCTGCTAAAACATATCTGGCCAACTGAACTTTTACTTCCTTACTAAAGCTCATGCCGTTTGCGGTTACCTCTACTAATGTCATTGCCTGCCATTGACCGGTCCCTGCCGACTTTTTGATATTAACACCGAGCTTGGGCCAAAGCCGCTTAAAGTCTTCATCCGGGATTGGTTTGCCCGTTATGGTTATACTGTCAAGCTCGGCCTGGGCTGCCGATATACATTGCTGCCTTACTAACTGATAGCGATTGAACTTTGCGAATCCATACAGTGTCAATGCCAGCCCGACCAAAAGGATTGCTAAAATGGCCGATGCGACCACGAATTCAGTTATAAAGAAGCCACTATATTTTTTGTTTTTACCAGACACAACTTTTCTCCATTTACACCTGTTACGGCGTAACTGCCCCAGTCAGGCTTTTGATAACAGTGATCCCCGGCGAAAATATCGCATAAATTACAAATCCTACCATTGATCCCATAATAAGTGTTACACAAGGCCACATTATGAACCTTGCGAGATTGACGTAGTAGCTATAGTTTGAGCGGTAGAACGACTCAAGCATTTCTAATACAGACAGAGTATTGCCCTGATTAACCTGCTCATCGAAAGCCCACGCCAGGGCGGAGCCTAATTTACTTTCCCTGACTGCCTTGGCAATATTGTCGCCCCGTTTTACTTTTTCCAGCCATTCTTTGAGCCGTTTTCTAAAACAATTGTTTACGTCCAGCTCAAGTGTATTCTTGATAGTATCGTCGACTGTATAACCTGCGTTGAGCGACAGCCGCAGAAGCTCTACGACATGGACCATCGAATAGTTCTTTTCGAACCAGTGCAAAATAGGAAGGTGCCATTTAATATAGTCACCGATGCGTGAAAGCAGGTACGGCTTCTGGGGGCGACGAGGCCGAAACCTGACGCGAATCGAAACGGGTATGACCACAAGAATCGTCAATGCAAATATCAGCCAGATTAACCACCCATATTCAAACCTAATAAAACGCACTATTTCCATTAACAATCGAGTGGCAGCTGGAAGTTCTCCACCAACCATTTCTTCTAATACACTTTTGAACTGCGGGATCACGAATGTCACAACCGACAGTAATACGAAAAACGTAAAAACTATCACTATTACGGGATAAAGTGGGTGAACCGGGTAGATTCTTCTGCGGTTATCGGCTTTGGTAACCAAATCTGCTTCGATTGCACTGATAGCAAGTGGAAGCTGGTCAATGCGTTCGGCGGCAGTTATCATTGCCACCGCATGCCCCGGACATTTTGGATAGCCCCTCTTGATTGACTCACTCAATGAGTAGCCCTGAACCAGCCATTTTTGTATTTTTTGCAGGATTATTGAGCGTTTGTCTGCTCGTCCACCGGCTGCAGATTCCAATGCCATCGGTAACGGCAGATTTTGTCGCATACTCGAACCAATCGTCGAGATAACGTACGTAGCAATTGTGTGCCGTGATGTCAGGGTGTAAGCTATAATTGAGCTCATAAACAAAATGAAAAATATAAAACCAGCTACGCCCAAAGGCCCAAACGCAAAACCCGCAGTTACTGATAAGAGCAGGAATAGAAAAATTATAAGAATCCATTTTGCACATATCTGAGGCCATTGTTCAGAGCCGGGCTCACGTCTTGATACCGAAACAGCTATAACTGCCGCAAAGAAAATAAAGGGCGCAATTACCATAACTGCGGGATCATCTGCTGCTTCAGCTCCGGCAAAAAATATTGTAAGGGCCACGAAAGGTGATGTAACCAGAGCGATAGCCGGCACCTTAAATCCAAGGTAGATATAAACAGCCAACACTATTATTGCTATAATTAACAGCATATCGTTACCATTTATTGTGAACCTAAACTCGTAATAACCTGTATCATTGGCAAAAACATCGCCAGGACACCCATAGCTATAACTCCTCCTACCACAATCAGCATAATAGGCAGCAGAACCGCCTGCAATCTTGCCTGGCCGCATCGTGCCTGCTCTGAGTACATCTGGCCCAGGCTGTAGAGGTTGTCCTGCAGCTCATTGCGCTGCGTTCCTAATTGAATCGAATACAAAAAAAGCCTCGGTATCGTCTTGCAAAACTGTCCCGCCTCCAAAATATTGGCTCCCTGCTCGATTTGGCCTGCAAGGGCCTCACATTCCAGGATGAGCTTTTCGCTTCCTGTCGCACCCGAGCTTAATCTCAAAGACGCCGGCATATCACAGCCGGCCGCGACCATCATTGCCATCGCCTCAGCCATCCTGCCGAGCACACTGCCATGATAGACTCTCCCAATAACGGGAATTTTTAAGAACACCGACTCTTTGAATCTGCGTCCTGCTGCAGATGTCGAAAGTACCGCGATTGCAACAAGTATCGCTGCTATAAGAAGTCCTACTGCTATCCAGAAAGGCACCACGTTTTTCGTAATAGAAAAAAACAAGGTAGTTACAGGATTCAATTCACCACTAACCATTTCCTCAAGCACCGTTTTGAACTGCGGGATTATAAGCAGGAACATACCTGTTATTATGACCGCACCCAGGACCAGAATAACCGCAGGATAACTCATCGCTTCGAAGATTATTCTCCGTGTTCGACCGGCCAGCTCCAGATGTCTGTTCAGACTCGTCAGCATCTCGCTTAGTCTGCCTGTTTCCACTCCTGCTTTTAGTATTCGGCCGTACAAAGGTGGAAAACGCTTCTGTCTCTTTTCAAATGCTTCCTCGATTTTGACACCTGCCTCGAGCTCACCTGCGATATCATTAATGAGCTTGCGCATCGATTTCGAGCCAACATCATTTGAAAGCTCTCGCAGGCCTTTCTCCAGGGGAATGCCGGCTTTGGTTATGGAAGCCAATTGCTGATTGAAAAGCATAAACTGATTTCTGCCGATGGCCGTCTTGGGCTTTTTGGGTTTGGCCTTGTCGATGGTATTTACAGAAAGCTGCATCTGCTTGAGCTGTTCGCTCACTTCTTCACGGCTGCCGGCTTCAATCGTACCTTTCATCAGCCTGCCTGCC
>CAZLIO010000093.1:0-9620 GCA_964559025.1 uncultured Pirellulales bacterium
ATACCAAGGAAGGCTCGATGGCCATTCGTTTGGCGCCGACGATGAGACTCAAAGGAAAAGTCGGAAAAGGACACATTCTCAACAGTGAAGGTCAACGCGACGGGGATACCTGGGGCAAGCGGGCGGCCTGGTGCGATTATTACGGGCCGGTCGAAGATAAAATCGTGGGCGTTGCAATCTTCGACCATCCGCAGAACCCGAAACATCCGACCTGGTGGCACGTTCGTGATTACGGACTGTTCGCCGCCAATCCGTTCGGAGTGCATGACTTCGAGAAAAAGCCTGAAGGGACAGGAGATATTACGATACCAGCAGGTGAAAACTTGACTTTTAAGTACCGGTTTTATTTCCATAAAGGCGATACGAACCAGGCTAAGGTGGCTGAGCATTACCGCGAATACGCGGCAGGAAAATAAGCAAAATATATCGGACACAAAACCTTTATTAGAAATATAGGAGAAAAATTATGAGCAAGTTAACTCGTAGAGATTTTATGAAAAGTACAATGGCTGCCGGCGCGGCGATGGCGATGTTGAGCCCTAATTCACGCGTCCGCGGTGCGAATGACGAGATTCGGTTCGCCACCGTCGGTGTTGGCGGTCAGGGGAGCTATCACACACGGATATTCAGCGAGAAACCCGGCGTGCGTTACGTGGCCATCTGTGACGCGGACAGAAATCATGTCAGCCAGCGGGTAAAGCAATTCGCAGACAAGGGTGTCAAAGTTACCGGATATACCGATGTGCGGGAGCTGCTCGACAGGAAAGACATAGACGTGATTACCTCTGCTACGCCCAACCACTGGCATTCGCTTATAACGATATGGGCGTGCCAAGCGGGCAAGGACGTCTATATCGAGAAGCCCGTCTCGCATGAGATATGGGAAGGCCGCAAGATGGTCGAGGCCGCCCGCAAGTACAACCGTATCGTACAGACCGGTACGCAAAAGCGCTCTTCGGAGGCCCACAGGGCTGCTTTCGAGTGGATTAGTCGGGGTAGCCTCGGCGCCGTAAAGTGGGTCCGCTCTCTATGCTACAAGGCCCGCTTCGAAGGCACCAATGGAATTGTCAATGGGACTAATGGCCCGAATCCGGTACCGGAGAGTGTGGATTACAATCTGTGGTGCGGCCCGGCCGAAATGGAGCCGCTGCGAAGAAAGGAGCTGCACTACAAGTGGCACTGGGTCTGGAACACGGGCAACGGTGACCTCGGCAACCAGGGCATTCACGAGATGGACCTGGGCCGCTGGGCGCTGGGCGACCCTAAGCTGGCGCCGCGCGTGATGAGCTTCGGCGGCAGATTCAGAGTTAACGATGCCGGCGAGACAGCCAATACCCAAATCGTATTTTTCGATTACAAGCCCGCGCCGCTGATATTTGAGGTTCGCGGCCTGCCTCGCAACAAGGGCAGCAAATCGATGGACGGCTGGCGCCGCACCGGGACCAACATCGGCGTTATCGTGCAATGCGAGAATGGCTATTGGGCCGCGGGCGACGGCGGAGGCTGGATTTGGGATAACGACAACAAGCGAACCGACAGGCAAATCGGCGGTGGGGGCGGCGGCGGGCACCACCAGAATTTCATCGATGCCGTCCGCAGCCGCAACGTCAGCGACCTCAACGCCGATATCGAGAAGGGACATTTCTCCAGCGCCCTGTGTCACATGGGCAACATCTCTTACCGGCTGGGCAAAAAGATGTCGGTCAGCGAGGCCAGGAGCTGCATCGACAATGAGCACGTCATGGATTCCTTCGAGAGGATGCTCGAGCATCTCAAGGTCAACGAGGTGGACCTCGAGAAAGAACCCATCACGATGGGCCCGATGCTGACGATGGATTCCCAGAAGGAAAAATTCGTCGGCGAATACAGTGACTGGGCGAATATGTACGTCAAGCGCAATTACCGCGAACCGTTTGTTGTACCGGACAGGGTTTAATGAAGTTTGCTCTTTGCAATGAGATGTTCGAAGGCCGGCCGATGGCCGAGGTCTGCTCTACCGCAAGCCGATTAGGGTACGACGGGATTGAGATAGCGCCCTTTACCCTGTCGGCGTCGTCGGAAGATATTAGCGCTGAGCAGCGGAAAGAGGTTCGGCGGATTATTGCTGATAACGGTCTCCAGACCGTGGGCTTACACTGGCTTTTTGCCGGGCCTACCGGTCTGCATATGACCACTACTGATGATAAAATCTGGGGCAGGACAAGGGATTACTTGTCCTGCCTCCTTGATTTATGCAGTGACCTGGACGGCAAAGTGTTAGTGCTCGGCTCGCCGAAGCAGCGGAGTATCGTTGAAGGGCAGACCAAAGAAGGTGCCTGGAAAAGAGCTGTGGAATTGCTCAGTTCTGTTCTGGATAAGGCAAGTCAGTCTGGCCTTACCATCTGTCTTGAGCCGCTGTCGCCAGTGGAAACCGATTTTATTAACACGGTCGCCGAAGGTATGCAGATGGTTCGCCAAATCAATCATCCGAACCTGAAGATTCATCTCGATGTCAAGGCGATGTGCGCTGAAGCTACGCCGGTGCCGGATATTATCCGCTCGGTGAAGGGCGAGGACATCGGCCATTTTCACGTTAACGACCCCAACCTTTACGGCCCTGGGATGGGAGATGTGGACTACGGCCCCATTGCCGAGGCCATAAAAGAGGTCGGTTGGAACAAGTGGCTCAGCGTCGAGGTCTTCAAATACGACCCGGACCCGGAAACTATCGCCCGGGCGAGCATCGAGTACCTGCGGTCGTTTTTTTAGAAGAATGGTGGGGGCAAGCCCCGCCCTGCCACTACTTTGCCCGGACAAATCATCACAAGGCTCTCCGCCTGCCTCGTTTTTCATTCACAGATGTGTTTCGTATCTCGTTACAGACAGCAGGCGAGCAGACGGGATTTAAGGGATTTCTTGGCCCGGCAGAATCGAACGCGGGCCATCTGAGGCGTCGTGCGTGTCAGGGACGCGATTTCCGCATACGGCAGCTGCTCATAGTAGCGAAGGCGAAGAACATCTCTATGCTGCCGGCTGAGCTGTTCGACTATGTCCGAGACCTGCTGGAGCCTCTCCTGATAAATCTTCGCTTCCAGCAGGTTCTCACAGGCAGCCTGGGCAACGGACGCGTGATACTGATTTTGAAGGAGCCTGGCCTTCCCGGAGGACCGAACTCGGCGCCGTCTAAGGTTATCCTGAATCTTGCTCCAGGCGATTCGATACACCCACGGCCAGAATCTTAGACTTTCACGTAGTGAACTAACTTGCCGAACCACGGTCAGTAGTGTTTCCTGCAAAATATCCTCGGTCAGGTCGTGATTCAAAGTCGTGCGAAAGACAAACGGATACAGCCGCTCCCGGACGATGACAGCCAGACGCCCCATGCTTGTCCGGCTGCCCGAGCGAGCCTCGGAGAGTAACTGCTGGATATATTCGTTGTCCTCATTCATAACTGAAGTTTTGCAAAATTGAGGTTAGGCATATATTATTTAAGAAAATCAGCTTTTTCGATTTTCTTAAATAATCAGCTAACTTCTTGTTAAACAACCACTTACTGTTTGAAAAGAAAAAATCAAAAGCTTGTACCCACGAAAGTGGCAAACAATTTTTTCTTTTCAAAGTATGCCTAACCTCGATTTTGCAGAAGTCTCGTAATAAAAAGGCCGTTGGTTCGTCAGAAGTAACAGAAAATTTCGATTGAAAAAGGATTTTATTCTACTACGGCCTCTTCCGCATCCGCCGTCGAGCCCTCATGGACTTTTTCTGTCCCCTTTAGGACGCGCCAGACTGGAGGTATCAGCTCCGGGACGTGCCAATCGCTTTTGCAGCGATGGCATTTAACCATATCCGGCCTTCTCATTTTGCCGCAATTCGGACAGGTTACCAGAGTTATCTTCGGCCGGGTCAATCTGTAAGTAATATAGGCGGTCAGACCAAAGGCAAGCGTTCCAATTATCCAGTAAGCCCTTGCATTCTCCGAAAGCCCAACAACAACAGCATCTTTGCTGACCCGGCAGGCAAGCCATATCGCCAATATTATCGACGGCAATATCCAACACAGAGCTGACATGAATCTTTCTGCAATATTTTCCCCTCTATCTCCAGCTTTAATTGCTATGAACGAATTAGGCAGGAAAAACAGTGCCCTGTGGCCGGAAGCTGCCTCGAAGGCCGACGCTGTGAAGTAAGAGGCAACAGAGAGAATCGGCGGATGAAGGTTTTCCGTCAGATATTTTCCTATCGTAAGCGTGGGCGACCAGGGGGCCCCAAAGAAAAACGCCTTGCTGGATTGAACTTGTGTAGTATGGCCTCCTTCGTATTTTGTAAGTCTGGTATTGCTCTCTTTAATCCTTTTTCCCTTTTCATCGAAGACAGCCAGTGCCAGAGCGGTCCCATCACGAGAAAGGCTCGCTGCGAACATTCCTAAGTATTTTCTCTCAACTCTGGCCGGCGCCCGCTTAAAAAAATAAGATGGGTCGCCAAAAGTTACCCTGACCTCTTCAGGATTCTCGAAGAAGCATGTTGTCAAGGCCAGCGGCCAAACCTTGTAGTCTAACAACTCTCGTGGTGTTACAGAATCCTTTGGGCCGAAGTAAGTCTCTGGCCCAGGCAGCCGGCCCGCGACTCCGGGAAATTCCGGCGTCCTTTTGACAAATTCGAGGGTTTCCTTATCGAGCAGGTCAACCCGGCCGGTCTCATCAAGGACAAGCAAATACGGACCGGCATCGCAATCGTCACCGGTCGGTATGATTGGTTTGAGTTTGGCAGTTGAATAACCTGTTTTGTTTGGATCCTCATCAGGAATCCTAATTCGAGGGGGTGTCCAGTCCAAGTAGCTCAGCTCAAAGGCGGTTTTATCCAATAGACCTATCTGGATAGGTTCGTGACGGCGGTCGTTTTTGCCGAGTTTCGGGCCTTTGACTACTGTTCTTTGATTAAAATCAATCTTGAAAAAGCATCGCAGCTTTTTGTCATATAATATTAACTCACTTAATCCCCCCTCTCTCAAATCAATCCATCTGCGTTCAAGCCAGCCGTGGTCAATAATGGGACCGATAAATCGACCGAGAGTTTTATCCTGGGTCTCTGAAACTCCTTCCGGGCCGACATAGAGTTGTATCATCTTAAGCGATGTGGTTATGTCAAGCATTGTTTGTTTCTTGGTATAAAGATGAACGATTTGCCCGGACTTTTTATCAAAATACATACAATCTCTGTCGGATTCGAAGAAATAAACGTTAGAGCGGTGTCCTCCAGGTGAGCGGCGTCCTCCAGGGAACCTTGTTATAAAATAGTCGAAAATCCCAAGGGATAGAGGTCCTTTCTCTTCGGGTTGCATACTCGCGAATACTCTGGAGTGACTAACGACGTTAGGGTCATTTTCGAGCTCAGGCGGCACCAGACCGGAAGGTTCTATGCGAATGTCCTTGGCATCACCGGGCATCTTAACAGAAAGAGACATCTGGCAAATATATCGGAACCAGAATAATGATATCGACAGTAATGTCAGAACAACAAAGCCGGTAGCGAAGACTTTAACAGGATAGTTTAAGGCCAGGCCTTTTATTAGGGGCTTCATAATTATATTCCTAAAGTGATGTTGTCATAAACGTATGCCAGGTACGCAGCAGAGAAGCGACGATAAACAGCACAAGTATTACTACGATATGCACGCCAAAACCTTTGATAAGAATCAGCGGGATAAAGATACAGGTTAAGAAAAGCGCGCCTAACGAGGGCGTAAGCGCACTTGAATTCCAGCCGGTTTGTAAGCCGATGCAATAGCAGGCAAAAGCCATTAGAAATACCACTACGGATATTTCGAAAACCATACCGCCAAACATCGGGATAGGCGGGGTAAAAACGCGCACTAAAATACCGGCTGCGATAGTTTGAGGTACAAGCAAAATCAGAATTGCCAGAATTCCCGTGATAATCCTGGCCAGCAATATCCGGCTTCTGCTTACCGCTAAAGTCGATAAAAGTGCGGAGATTTTCCTGGTTCTATCTAAATACATCTGGGTAGCGCCCATGGCACAAATGCCAAATATGACAATAGTAACAGCCGGGACTCCAAGCCCTATTGAAAACACCGGCGGTTCTTTTGGGTTGTACCGGTGTATCAAAGAAATCGATATGATGATAAAGACTGCCGAGAAAGCAGCCGCTCCGATGAAATATACGATATGGTCCTGAATTTCTCTTTTTATAAGTGCATACATTTCCTAATCTCCCGCTATCAGCTTTCAACATATTCCGGATTGGGCTTAGTACATTCTATGAACATGTCCTCAAGGCTCATCGGGATTTCGGTACAGCTTGAGGGCTTGAAAATTTCGAGAGCAGTTTGTTTCTGCTTATTCCAGTTGGCAACGGTTATTACCATTTCCCGGCCCTGGTTTTGCTGATTTATAATCTCCGTCAGATGGAGATTCACTGGTGCGGATTCGGGGAAGATTACCCGCAATTTTTTCACCCGCTCTTTAAGCTCTTCAAGTGGACAATCCACGACGAGCTTGCCGGCAGCGAGTATCCCTATCTTATCGGCGATTCGCTCAACGTCGCTGAGGATATGGGAGCAGAATAAAATGGTTCGGCCCTGCTGCTGAATGAGGTCGATGGCAAGCTCGAGGAACTGACGGCGGGCGACCGTATCAAGTCCCAGCGTAGGGTCGTCGAAGATAAGCAGCTCAGGGTCTATCGCCATAGCCAGCGCGAGGTTCAATTGCGCTCGCATACCGATTGAAAGCTCTTTTACCTTGCGGTCGGCCGGTAAGCGGAATGTTTCTATCAGATGGTTAAAAAACTCGTCGTTCCACCGCAGAGAAAGGTCTTTGCAGAGCTTAATAAGTCGTCCGACTCTGTAGTTCTGGATAAGGTTGTGGCCTTCGGCTACGTAGCCGATTCGGCCGTGCAGTTTTGCTGAAAGCTCGGTCGATGCGGCGTCCAGAAGAAAAGTCTCTCCACGCGTCGGCGGCTCCAGGCCCAGAAGAATCCGAATAATCGTTGTTTTACCGGAGCCGTTTCGCCCTAATAGGCCGTAGATACAGCCCCGCGGCACCTTCAGATTTATGCCGTCCAGAACGCACCGGCCGTCGAAATATTTGACAAGATTTTCCACTTTGATAACGTTCTCATCCATTCGGTCACCCTTTCTTCGATGGCAAATTGAATTTGACAACTGCGTTATTGAACCACTCCAACAGCGTTTGACTGTCAATTTGCATATGATATGCATCAACTGCGATTAGCTCGAGTTCCTCGGTAATTAGTTTTTTCCTGACCGACCTGCTCAAATTACTGTCAAGATTCGCGACAAAAGCACCGGCACCGGCCTTGGTAACAATAATGCCCTCCTGCTCCAGTTGTCGATAGGCCTTGGCTATTGTGTTTGGGTTTATGGCAATCTGTCCGGCTAATTGCCTTACAGTAGGCAGCTTTTCATTTTTGATGAGTCTGCCCAAGGCAATGTCACGCTTGATCTGGTACATTATCTGCTGGTAAACGGGCCTGTCTGATGTGTTGTCTATATGAAACTGCATAAATCAACCTCGGTATTTGTACTATTTCAACTATTACAAGTATAACACTAATTTGCCGTCTGTCAAGCCATATCCGGGAAAAAATAAAAAAATATGAAAAAAATTTAAGCCCTATTCGAGACCGGGCAAAAGGATGAAATTTCGTTATTACACACGGCTTTCCGACGGCTGGTAGAGCTGCTCAAGGCAAAGAAAATTCTGGTTATCGTATTGTTAAGTGGATTCTATAAAGTGCTTCGATACTCTGACTTTCGGACAGAAGTTTTCCCTCTTGACGACCATTGGCAACGCATTATTCAGAAAAGACGTAAAGGCTTATTGCCTGTATACCACCTTAGTTCCACATCGTCTCCCGTAGTTTCTTCGATGGCACTGACATGGCCGTCCAGCCATAAGATATTGGCTCGTCCCCCGGTTCTCTCGTCTTCATGACGCCTTATATTATGTCTGAAAATTTGCCGATAGTTCATCCAGCGGCTGCCCCCTATACTTTTTCGATATTGCGTTAGATTCATAGCGCCGGGTCTGTCATCATTATGAAACCCATCTCTCGTGGTACATCCCGGTCTTGGTTCAGCGTGGTCCTTGCAAAAAATGAATTCATCAAGACGATATATAGTATTTGTATTCCGTTCTTGGGCTTCGGGACGAAAATTCAGACCAAACGCTGCGTGCTGAATTAGTTTAGAAGGGTCGGGAAAATCACTATACGAGTATATTAATCCTTCGGGAACACGTTGCAAGCTCGGACAGCCGAATATCTTTGTTTCTTTCAGGTAATCTTTGAAGTACAGACCCCAATAACTACTGCTGGAACCGGGTCTTCGATAAGTAACGCCGTCTGACTCGTACCACAGAAATTCGTTGGCACTCTCGGTATTAGGCAATGTGCGGTTGTAGTCGTCGAGGTACATTAACACGGCTATTCCAATATTCCGTAAATTCGATTTGCAGACTTGTTCCCGTCCCATCTCCTTGATCTTTCGCATGGCGGGCATCAGGATCGCCAACAATATAGCAATGATAGCAATCACCACCAATAGTTCTATTAACGTAAACGCTCTTGCCTTATGCCTAATGCGTTTTTCACTGTAATTCATCGTTTTCCCTTTCATAGATTTGTCTAAGGTTAAATCGACAATTTTTTCAGGCTGGCATTTCGCACATGCCACAATTTGGCAGCGCTATCCTCCTTATAATCCAGGACTTCCCATTTACACCTCACAGAAACACTCCTGCTTGCCACAAGTCCAATAATACCAAAATTCCATTGAGATTGCAAGAAATTCTCTTTTCCGGTAATCAGCAGGTAACTTCGTGTATTCTATCAAATTCCGTTGAACCGCGCGTAACGTTGGCTTGAGTTGCAAGCGATTGTCAGCTCCAAGCCTTCGTTGTGCAGTAGTCCATATCGTTCAATAAACTGGGAACTTTCGTGTGGAATACAACCACGACATTGTGTGCCCTTGCAGCGTTTTGTTGCGGGCCGCCCGATAATCGACCTTCTTTTTGTAGAGCGCACCGCCGGCAATGGCTAGACCGACTACTGGTTCCACGAACGAGCCCGCTATAGCAACGATTGCAGTTGCGATCTTCTTGGAAAAAAAGACCTTTTTTGCTTCATCTTTCAACTCATCGAGCATAGTTGTTGCGCGCTTTGTTGCGCGCCAAATGGCTTGGTTGGTCCACCGGCTTGGTTAGCTAATTGTAAAGACATCGTAAATGGATTTGATGATTCTGATTATAAGGGGAAGACCTAACAAAACTATGGCAATTGCGATTATAACTGTGATGAACCAGATAAAGATAATCGTACCTTTTCGGACTTTGTCCGGAATTTCGCGGAGCTCTTGCAGGTCGTCCCGGAAATGCTTGACCACTATATAGCACCAATAGACACCGAACGCAAAAAGCAAAACTCCAATGAGTTGTGTAGGGCCTATAAACACTTTTCTAATTTTGTGACTCGTATTTCATATACAGTGTGTTGTTCATAGCGGAACCTGCAAATAATAATTTTCTAACTACGTTTATATGGTTTCCGCATAACATCCCGAACTTCTCGTCATTCAGAGGAATCCCAGCCGCTGTTGTACTCTC
>CAZLIO010000094.1:0-6640 GCA_964559025.1 uncultured Pirellulales bacterium
CCAGCCTTGTCCTCGCTGGAGCCAAAACGAAACCTAATTTCTTTACCAGTCCTTAGAGTTTCTCCAAAAGGCCGGATAATTGGCTGATTTCGCATATTGTATGTTGTGCAGAGGCAGAGGCTCCGGGTTCCACACTGACGGCTCTGTGTATGCGGGCAGGGCGGATTAGCTGGATGGTTGAAAAACCCAATTTGTTCGGGGCGATAAAATCCTTTTTTTCGTTATCAGCGACATAAGCCATATTTTCCGCCTCCACCTTTAGGGCCTGCATTATTTTTTCAAAGCCCGCCGGCGACGGTTTCCAGCATTCCCTGCCGAGCTGTTCGGTATAGAGTATGGACTTAAAATATTTTTCGATTGCTAATGCCTGCACTTTGAATTGTTGCCCCGGCAGAAAGCCGTCCGTCAGCAGAGCTAATGTGTATTTTGTGCTTAGTTCGCAAAGAGCGTCCAGGCTGTCCTGCGGAAGTGTTATTTTGGGTTTATGGTTGCGATAAACCTCTATTAGCTCGCCGATAAGCTCATCGTCATAGCCTATACCAAGCTCATCGAGGGCTGCGTTGAATGTTTTTGTGCGATTGCCGGCAGTAAACTGCTCCCAGAGAACGGCAAAAATACGCCTTGTCTCGGCGAAGGCCGAGGCCGTAGCGGGATCGGCAGGGGGAGCTTCACCCTCGCCCATCGATGATGGGCGGGATTCAGGCAGATTAGCCAGGAACTCACCTACGACGGCGAAACCGCTTTTGCAATACTCGATTTCATCGTAAAGAGTGTCGTCTAAATCAAAAACAACAGTCGATATCATATTCCATCTCTCGTATTGCATAAGATATACACTGTTCGTTATGCGATTATTACAATATAATTTTACGCATTATCGGCTTAAGTGTCGATAATTTTAAGTGGATTGTTGTTAGCCAAGAAGAATACCGGCTTTCGGATTTTAACCCTTTAAGGCAACAGCATGTATCCGTATAATGTTACTGCCATTGTGCAGGATACGAATAAAGAATTATGACTGAGGAAAGATTACAGAAGGTTTTGGCTGCGGCCGGTGTCGATTCACGCAGAAAATGCGAAGAGCTTATACTCGATGGTGCTGTCCGTGTCAATCGGAAAGTGGTAGATAGTCTGCCTGCTTTTGTTGACCCCGAAAAAGACATCATAACCGTAAACGGCAGAAAGATTCGCGCTGCACGGAAAGTATATTTTCTTTTGAATAAGCCTAAAGGCGTGATTTGTACTAACAGCGACCCTCAGGGCAGAAAAAAGGCGATAGACCTTGTCCGTACCGGCGAACGTATCTTCTGCGCCGGCAGGCTCGACGCCGATACTACAGGCTTGATTATTCTGACCAATGACAGCAAAATGGTAAACAGGTTAACGCATCCGAAATATGAAGTGGCTAAAACCTACGTCGTCAGAGTTAAGGGTGAAATTACCCCGAAACAAATAGAAAAGTTAAAAAGAGGAATCTGGCTGGCCCAGGGCAAAACCGGCAGGGCATCGGTAAAAATACTGAAACGCGGACATAAAGAATCTTTGGTCGAAGTTACCATTCGGCAGGGCCTTAACCGCCAGGTTCGCAGAATGTTAGCAAAAGTCGGCCTGCCTGTAAAATCGCTGACGCGGACACGAATCGGCAAGCTCACCGCACGGGGCCTCGGCGTCGGAAACTTCAGAACGCTGACTAAGGCTGAAGTGACTTACCTGAACAAAGCTGCCGCTGACTAATCGGCCGATAAGAAAAAGCCGATGAAATATCAAGCATGCCTTATGATAAAAAGCTTTTCTCAAGTAAAAACGAGATTGAAGGTGCTGAATGAATGAGTGCTAAACACCGGCCAAGAAAAAGAAAAACAATATCACACGCAAAAAAAGGCACCAGGCAGCGCAAAACCAGGACGCACCCACCGAAGGATAAAAAAGTTATTTCCAGGATTCCCGGGAAAAAAGAAAAACAAGAGGATAAAAAAAAGAAACCGCCCCTGCCGATAACCGGCCGGCGCCTGTGGCTTTTTCGAATTATTGCTCTTACCGTTATTCCCGTCCTGCTGTTGTTATTGGTGGAGTTGTCTCTGCGTATAGTCGGTTTTGGTTTCCCCGCCGCCGCCGTCATAAAATGTGAGGCGGACGGCGGAGATGCCTACTGTGACAACGTCAAATTCGGCTGGCGGTTTTTTCCGCCGAACATCGCCCGCGAATCCGATCCTTTTATTTTTCCTGCCGACAAGCCCGACGATACCTATCGAATTTTTGTCCTCGGTGCCTCCGCTGCCAAAGGCGAGCCGGACCCCGCATTTTGTTTCGGGCGTGTTCTGCAGGTTATGCTGCAGCAGAAATATCCGGCGGTAAACTTTGAGCTTATTAATACCGCGATGACCGCCATCAACTCTCATGTGGTCTTGCAGATAGCAAAAGACTCCGCCCGTCACGATGCCGACCTGTTTGTCGTATATCTCGGCAACAATGAGGTTACCGGCCCGTATGGGGCCGGGACTGTGTACACTATGCCTTTGGCCAACTTGTCCGTAATCCGCCTCGGCATTGCCCTTAAAGCTACAAGGCTGGGACAGCTTTTAACCAGCTTATTCGAATCGGTAGGTCGCCGGAAGGATAGTCCCAAAGTCTGGCGTGGAATGGAAATGTTTCTTAAAAACCAGGTACGGGCCGATGCCCCCGCTTTGGAAACAGTTTACAAAAATTTTCAAAAAAACCTGCAGGACATCAGGCGCATTGCCCGCAAAAGCGGAACTAAAATAATCTTCTGTACCGTGGGCGGCAATCTGAAAGACAATCCGCCCTTTGCTTCTCTGCATCGGCCGGATTTGTCCGATACCGAAAAGAAAAAATGGGACGAGATTTACCGGCAAGGCGCCGAATACGAATTAGCAGGTGGTTATGCCGAAGCGGTTGAACGCTACCTGGCTGCCGCAGGGATTGACGACCATTACGCCGACCTGCATTTTCGCCTCGGTCGCTGCTATTGGGCTTCGGCCGAATATGAAAAGGCCAGAGAAAGATATATTCGAGCGCTTGAGCTGGATACGCTTCGATTCCGTGCTGATACACGGATAAACAGGATAATTCGCGACGTTGCCGCAGACAAGGCCGACGAAGGCATCTACCTCGTGGACACGGCTAAGGTTTTTGAAAAGAACAGCCCATGGGAGACTCCCGGACAGGAGCTGTTTTATGAGCATGTGCATTTGAATTTCAAAGGCAATTATATTCTGGCTAAGGCAGTTTTTGAGCAGGTGCAAACAATACTTCCTCCGGAGTGGACAAAAAATCAGAACGCTGATAAACGTCCGACATTAACCGAAGCCGAGTGTGCCGAACACCTTGCCTACACCGATTGGGATCGACACACAATTGCCGATAAGATTCTTACCGGCTTTGTCAGGAAACCGCCGTTCACCAACCAGCTCTACTACCGGGAGCGTGTAAAGCAAATGGAGCAAAACCTCCAGGCACTTGGAAGTTATCTCGCTCCGGAAGCTCTTCAAAAAGCTGCCCTTCAATATCATCAGGCGATTGAGAAGGCACCTTCAGACTGGCACCTGCGCTGGAAATATGGCAAATTGTTAACGGAAGGTTTGATAGATTTCCGGACGGCCGCCGAACAGTATCGTTTAGTACAGAAAACCTTGCCGCATTCTTATGTAGGACATACCGCACTGGGGGCGGTCTCACGCGGCCTGGGCGACCTTGACCAGACTATCGACCAATATCTAAAAGCGATAAGAATCAAACCAACTTCCGGCGATTCGCATTATTTCTTAGCCTGGGCATATCAAAAGCAGGATAAAATTGATAAGGCCGTAGAATATTATTCCAAAACATTACAATTGCAGCCGGATTTTGTGCCGGCTTATAACAATCTGGCGGAAATACTATACAAACAGGGTAAGATTGAGCAAGCTGTTGAAATATATCGCAGAGGATTGCTTTTTGTTCCTGGTAACTCGATTCTGCATTGCAACCTGGGTATTCTTTTAAATAAACAGGGGCATAGGCGAGAGGCAATCGAAGAGCTAAACACCGCTTTGAAGTTAGATCCCAATTCCACCAGGATTCGTAGGGTGCTGGAATCTGTCTTGAAAAAAGGCGATTGACTTAGAAGAGCGGGTAAATGAATGGTGCTATTGCCGTGCCGCCTAACAATACGAGCAAACCCAAAAGAAGCAGTATAATTAATATGGGTAACAGCCACCACTTTTTGTTGTATTTGAGAAATAGCCAAAACTCCCCCAGCAAAGATGGTCTTTTCTCTTGAGCAAGCTCTTTGAATTCGCTTTGTTTATCGGATTTGGAATTCTTTGACATAGATATTCTCCGGATTCAGAACTGGTGAAAATAACGCTCAGAGCTCTCAGGCGGTTTCCTTCGCAGCCAGTAAGTCTCGGCAGTGGGGTCGAACTTACGGCCAAGCACATCCCTGCCTGTGAGTCGAAAGAGTAGTCCCAAAGGCGCCAGTAGAAGAAAATAAAAAGCCGACAGCAACGTGAAGCTGACTATCAAACCTATCGGAAACGTCACAGCTGTCAGAACAACATAAATCGCTCTTGTAAGCCTTAATGAGATAATGCTGCTGAGAAAAATGATTAAACCAACGGCAAAGATAATCAAGGCCCATTGAATTGCTGTTCCCTTAAGCAAATATAACAACAAAGAAATGACGGCCGTTGCTATCAAGGCGATTTTAGCGAAATTTTGCAGTTGTTTTCGCTTCGGGTGCCAGTTTATCTCAACAAAAGACATCTTATATTACTTTCCTTCGGCCACTAAATTAATCCAATTCAAACTGTGCTTTATATTCGTCTATCTCGTGCTGTTTTGCCTGTGGTTGCTCTTCTTTGTAAAGTAACTGATTTTCCATCACCAAAACATCCATATTTGTCGCCATAAAGCAGCGGTACGCATGCTCCGGCGAGCACACAATCGGCTCGCCACGAATGTTAAAACTTGTATTGATAATCACCGGACAGCCGGTTTTTTCCTTAAATAAACTCATCAGACGGTGCAGTTTTGGGTGACGCTGCGAATCGACGGTCTGGATGCGTGCCGAATAATCCACATGTGTAATGGCCGGTATGACGCTGCGTTTGCTCTTTAGTTTTTCCAGCCCTTTGAGCGATTCAATCGGCACATCCGGTGTTAAGCGTTTCGCCTCTTGAATTGATGCAACCAACAGCATGTATGGGCTGTCTTCTTCAGGTCTCATCTGAAAATATTCCCCCACATCCTCCCGAAGCACACAGGGAGCGAAGGGACGAAAAGACTCGCGGAACTTTATCTTGCGGTTCATTATTGACTGCATCTCTTGGCTGCGGGCATCACCAATGATGCTGCGGTTTCCTAATGCCCGCGGCCCGAACTCCATTCTGTCCTGAAACCAGCCGATTACCTTTCCATCGTTTATTAAATCCGTGACCTTATCGAGTAATTGTTTTTCATCGGTATATGTATCATACTTTGCGTTGACGGAATCAAGAAATAAGAGAATTTGTTCATTACTATAAGCAGGCCCAAGCAGGGACGCTTGCTGTTTATCCAGGCCGTCAACCGTCCGCTCGTTGTTCAGTAATTGATACCACACAAACAGGGCTGCCCCCAGTGCCCCCCCGGCATCTCCCGCTGCAGGCTGAATCCAGATATTATTGAATGGCCCCTCGTGCAGGATTCGGCCGTTGCCAACACAGTTCAAGGCCACACCACCGGCTAATACCAGGTTTTGCATCCCGGTTCGATTATGCACATGCCTGACGGCCCGGAGCATAATCTCTTCGGTGACAGCCTGGATGGACGCTGCAATATCCATTTCCCGCTGGGTGAGGGGCGATTCTGACCTGCGCGGCGGGCCGCCGAAAAGTTTCTCGAATCCCGAGCCGGTCATTACAGTTTTATGACAATAAGGAAAATACGACATGTTCAAACGGAACGAGCCATCTTCCTTCAGGTCGATTAATTTATCTAATATGAGCTCGGAGTATTTTGGTTCGCCGTACGGCGCCAGGCCCATCATTTTGTATTCGCCCGAGTTGACTCGAAAGCCGGTAAAGTATGTAAAAGCAGAATAAAGAAGCCCTAATGAATGGGGAAATTGCATCACGTGTGTCAATTCGATTTTATTGCCCCTGCCGGTGCCGAAGCTTGCCGTTGCCCATTCCCCAACGCCATCCATTGTCAGAATAGCGGCCTCATCGAAAGGGCAGGGGAAAAAGGCGCTTGCGGCGTGGGATTCGTGATGTTCGGTGAAAACATAACGGCCCTTGTACTTGTTGTGCAAAGCCCTGTCCATTTCCCGGGGCAAATGCAGCTTCAGCCGAAGCCACAACGGCATACCCATCAGGAACTGCTTAAAACCTCGTGGGGCATAACCGATGTAGCTTTCCAGCAGCCTTTCGAATTTCCTCAGCGGTTTCTCATAGAAAACAACGTAATCGAGCTCCTCGGCAGTGAGCCGGCCGGCTTCAAGACAATACTCGACCGCATTTGTCGGGAATTGATTGTCGTGCTTTTTTCGTGTAAATCGCTCTTCCTGGGCGGCGGCAATAATTTCGCCATCGCGAAGAAGCGCTGATGCACTGTCATGGTAGAAGGCCGAGATACCGAGAATACGCAAGGTCGGTCAGTC
>CAZLIO010000094.1:6650-9611 GCA_964559025.1 uncultured Pirellulales bacterium
AACAATTTCTTCCATTATTTGATATTCTTTAGATCCCAAAATATTCATAAAGTCATATCCGTCAAAACTATCCGGGAAATCACTGAGCGTATAAATCTACGAAACAACCTGTCAATTATAAGGTATATCGGTTGAAATGCAAAACCGGTAGAGTATAAAGCATGTCCTGATAAAAATGCCTTTTGAGGCTATAGAATGCTTTTTTGCATTAAAATCTCATTTGCACTTGCAATTATCGAGCGAAATTGTATATTTGAAATTTCTATTTGGGGTAATGACCCTAATATACGTTTAATAGAACAGGAGCGTATTTGATGTCGAGAGTATGTTTTTTTACCGGTAAGCGAACAGTGGCCGGCAGAACTATCGCCCGGCGGGGTAAGGCCAAGCATCTTGGCGGTGTTGGTAGAAAAGTCACCGGCGTTACCAAGAGAAAGTTTAAGCCGAATATACAAAAGGTCCGGGCTGTTGTTGACGGCAAAGTGTGTAAAATTAAAGTCTCAGCCAAAGCCATTCGTATGGGCCTTGTGCAAAAGCCCCCCAAGCGAGATTACAAACCCGCCGAGAAGGACGCCGGCTGACAAAAGCATTTTCCATAGAGGATTTTCTTTGAGCGGGGCGGATTCTGCCTCGCTTTTTGTTTATAATATAATTGTCATTCTGAGCGAAAAGAAACTTTAGCCCTGAATTAGCTGAAGGGGTTGAATCTCAAGGATTGAAAATGGCAAAGAAAATCGACGAGGCGCAGGTAAGAAAGGTCGCCAAATTATCTCGGCTGGAATTGACCGAAGCGGAAATCGAGGAATTTACAGGTCAGTTAAGTGCAATCCTTGACTACGTAGAGAAAATGAATGAGCTGGACACTACCGATGTTGAACCGTTGGCACATTGCCTGCCGATTAGCAATGTTTTGCGCGAAGATTGCGCCAAAGAGTCACTTGGAACGGAAAAGACATTGACCAATGCGCCCCAGCGGGATGGGGAGTTCTTCAAAGTACCGAAAATACTCGATGATAGTTCCGGTGCGTAAGAGAGAGTTAATACAAATTATATTCGGAGGTATTTAGAAATGAAGACGAGTAAATTAACATGTTCTGTGTTTATGTCTTTGTTGTTAATTGGTTGTGCGCAGATGGAGAAAAGCAAAATGAGCCCTGTTCCACCCGGTAGTCAGCATTCTCAGACGTTTGAAAAGACAGTAACCAAAACTTTAAGCTGTAATTATTTGTTGTTTCTGCCGGAAGACTACGGTCAGAAAAAGCAGGGCTGGCCTTTGATAATGTTTCTGCACGGGGCCGGCGAACGCGGCAGTGATTTAAATAAGGTCAAAGTACACGGCCCGCCGAAGATTGTCGAAAACCGAAAGGATTTTCCTTTTATCGTGGTCTCTCCCCAGTGTCCCGAAGACGATTGGTGGACGGGTAAAGTTGAAGTGCTGATAAATCTTTTGGATGATATTGTGGCCCGGTATAAGGTCGATACCGAAAGGATTTATCTTACCGGTCTGAGTATGGGCGGATTCGGCACCTGGTCTCTGGCCTCTGAATATCCCGAACGCTTTGCCGCTATCGCGCCCATTTGCGGCGGCGGTAACCGTATAATGGCTTTAAGACTCAAAGATATACCCGTCTGGGTCTTCCACGGCGCAAAAGACAAGACCGTTCCCCTCAAGGAATCTGAAGAAATGGTCAATGCCATAAGAAATCGTGGCGGAAACGCCAAATTCACAATCTATCCCGACGCCGGCCATGACTCCTGGACCGAAACCTACAATAACCAGAAACTTTACGATTGGTTCCTTGAGCATCGTAAGACTAAGTAACTATCTCAAATCTGTCACCCTGAGCGAAGCGAAGGGTCTTGCTGACGGAAATAAGAGATTCTTCGCTGTGCTCAGAATGACAAATTGTGTTTTTTAAGATAGTTTCTAAATGGTGTAATTTACGGCGATGGAAGAGCTAAGTGCAAAAGAATTGCGTGACGCAATCGCGGCCGGCAAAATAAGCAGCGTTGAGGCAACGGAGGCTGTTTTTCAGCGGATAGATAAGCTTGAGCCGGTCGTTGGCGCTTACATCAGCACTTATCGCGACAGGGCGTTGGAAACGGCTGCGGATGTTGACCGGCGTGTAGCTGCCGGCCGGGAGGTAGGGGAGCTGGCCGGCGTGCCGGTCGCCGTAAAAGATAATATGTGCACCACTTTCGGAGCGACTACCTGTGCTTCGAGGATACTGGAAAATTTCCACGCACCTTATAATGCCACGGTTGTAGAAAAGCTGTTGGCCGCCGATGCCGTGATAGTCGGCAAAGCGAATATGGATGAGTTTGCGATGGGTTCGAGCACGGAGAACTCGGGCCTAAAGCAGACAGTCAATCCGTGGGATACCTCTCGTGTGCCGGGCGGAAGCAGCGGCGGCCCAGCCGCTGCCGTGGCAGGGCGGTTGTGTTTTGCGGCGCTGGGGTCCGATACGGGCGGTTCGATTCGTCAGCCTGCCAGCTTCTGTGGAGTAGTAGGCTTAAAGCCGACATACGGCCGAGTTTCTCGATTCGGGCTTGTGGCCTACGGTTCGAGTCTGGACCAAATCGGGCCAATAACGCAAACAGTGGCTGATTCGGCGTTGATGATGAAGACAATAGCCGGCCACGACCCCGCCGACAGCACCAGCGTTGAAGAAGCTATTGCGCCTGTCTGTGATTATCTTGAAAACCTCGATGAGCCGGTAGAGAATCTGAAAATAGCAATTGTGCCGGAATTCGTGGCCGGTGCGGATGAGCAGGTGCAAAAGGCCCTCAGCGAGGCGATAGGTCTATATAAAAAGCTCGGAGCCGAAATCATAGAAATAAATATGCCTCATCTGGATTATGCCATTGCCGCCTACTATGTCGTAGCTACCGCTGAGGCATCGAGCAATCTGGCCCGGTATGACGGTGTGCATTACGGCCATCGCAGCGACAAGGCGGAAA
>CAZLIO010000095.1:0-9570 GCA_964559025.1 uncultured Pirellulales bacterium
AAACCGTTTCCTATGGCCTTTTTGCCGCATAGGAAATGGCTAAACCGCACGTAGATAAAAGACTGCAATATAAATACCACTATCCAATTATTATAGCTCCTCATTATACTTATCTATTCTATCAAAGTATCCTGCAAATGGCAATCTGATACGCGGCCTTATCTCCGGTGCCCCTTTATCAGAAACAATACCTTTGCAAAAGAGTAGTTCACCACGCCATTGGAATATTTCACTCTTATTACCGAAAAGTATTTAAGTGTAAATATTCATATATAAACAAGAGCTTAAAGATAAAGGCAGGCGGAGAGATGCGATATGAGCAATTTCACTGGATGCGACTTGATGAAATTGAGGAAATCTAGGAATGCCCATTCACCGACAATCGATACCCTGACCATGGTAGAAGAAACCATAAAGAGGCTCGGAGCATGCAGCATAACAGAGCTTTACAAGGCACTACCAAGGACAGTGATATATCCAACCTTGAAGCTCATAGTTGAATATTTCTATGCGAAAGGCTTCATAGCATCGGACAGAGAAGGCAAGATAGTCTGGATATACAATCCGAAGCTCGTGAGAAAATACAGGGCGAGGCCTGACCTGAAGGCGATCTAATGGTAGGCAAGAATCAGGTCTAGAAATGGATAATGAACGAATAGACTCCGGGTGATGGAAGGGTGAGGAGCGATCACTTCAATATGCCAAGTAGTCTTAACTTCCTTCGGCGACTTCTTCTACTCCTCATGTGAGAACTCCTTCAGGACTTGTTTAGCAATCTCTTTGCTTTTATTCCATCCATCAGAACCAGGCTCCGGAATCTTCCCTTCATTGACTTCGCTTTGCTTCAGCAACACATCCATCATGAGCTCTGCCCTTGTGCCACCGAGAGAGGTACCAATGTGTCTGAAGCCTTTCTTGAGGGCTTCTGCATTCTTGGTGTTATTGTCAATTATTGCATTAGCTGTTTTTTCTGTTGATTTTATGATACTTTTTGCTGTTGCTTCTGCTGATTCTGTTATACTTTTCGCCGTTGTCTCTGCCGATTTTATCATACCTTTTGCTATTTTTCCGCCTGATATCTCAGCTGCTTTTACCATCGCTTCGGCAATTACCTTAACCTCAGAGTCTTTCATATTATTTATTTGGATGCGAATATATAAAAGCTTTGCGCATGAAGAAAGATTTGAGCACGTAGGGAAAGACTGACCAACGTCAATTATAAATTCCCTCCCTGTTGCCTCAACTAAGAATGTTACTATAAGTATTTCAGTTAATCACGTCAATTCTGTGGTTGGCCCCATGGGGCCAAAAATCCGGATATTCCAGACCGCTTAGTATTTTTATTGCTCCATGCATGCATATACGAGTTCTCTGGCCATAATTGTTCGCCATTCTCGAACTCGGCGCTGCAGTGTTCTGAGTTTGCCATCATGGAAATGCCCGGGGTATTCATCTTGGAGACGTTCAAATAGAGCCTTTGCTGTAACATCGGGCTCCTGCTGTAACCAATAAAGCACATCGTACCAGACCGCTTCAAAGGGGTCTTTTCTGATCCGCCAATGCCGTGGCTTTGAAGATTGGGTTCGATGTGTCGGTCGCAGCTCTCCAGCCTGCCACAACCGGGTAATTGAGCCAGGAATTGATCGAGACTCTCGCGTCCAGGCCCTTGCGGAGAACTTTCGGTAGATACCAAAGCGGCCAAGGCAGATTGGCCTTCGCGAATGTGATGTAGCAACTCCAATGGAGCCTTCAAACAATACACCATTCCGCCTTAATTCTCCAGTCGACATCCTTTGGGAAAATATCTTCACGAGTTGCTACAAGACAAGTGCGAGGGTCGGATACACTCATTCCAAATGCCCTGTATCCAGACCACTTCGGTAAATCATCTGATGGTTTCAAAGCACAAGATAGGCGCATTATAAATTCTTTTGCAATTTTACTCATCTCATATACCCTATCACGAACGATCCTTTCGTCCTCTTTTTCAAGCAGAGTAAGATTTCCATGAGCTATCATACTCCTTATTTGTGTAAGCGAATACCCACCGCCTTCTGGTTTTTCGAAAAGGGCGTTTATGTACTTATGATCTTGCCCAAACACCAGTTCTAAAACCCGTTTGGTCTTAGCCGCTGACCCCTCGATGCATTCCGTATATGCCTGGGCAACAAAACGTACTTTATCCTTCTCATACAGCTCATGATGTTTTTCTTCAATGCATTTTATTCGCCTATCAAGAACTTCCACCTTTTCTTCTTTTTTGTACCCCAGCCCGAAATCGCCTTTACCTTGAGAAACAGACATAGCCACGCTTTCTACAACTCTATAGTAACAAAGGAACTTGGCAAATACGTCTCGTGCACCAACACCTCGGTTGTACCAATCTATTGCGGCATCCAAAATCACGGCATCTTGCTGATTTTGGGGGAATTTTTCCATAATTGACTTCAAAATAGTAAGATCTTTCTCCTCTAATTTTGCAACTCCGCCTTGTAAGCTGCTAATAATATTGTATTTTAATCTCCATTGTAATTTTGCCTTATACGCGAAAACCATTCTATTTAATGCAATACCAATTATTGAAATAGCCATTTTTACTTCTTCTGGATCAAACGAATTCAAATAATAAGTTCCATCGTGTATTCTGTAATTTTGAAAGTCTTCCAAATCGGGACATCTCCACAAATGAATCCTTTTCCCAAAGGTTATATCTTGGTCAGGAAACTCTATATCAGTATTAACAACAAACTCTATTACCTGATGCCCTGTGCACATCATGTAGAATAGAACCCTCTGCACCTGCTCGTCTTCTGAAAGAGAAAGCGCCCTCTTTTGAAGAGAGTCAATAATTTCACCACGGGCCGGATAGATCAAAGGTTTCCATTCTCCCAATTTATTGTATCTCCCGGGCAACCCAACTTCATATAATCTTTTGTCTCCAACCCACCATTCCTCTGTTATATTGTCCAAGTTCCCAACAAAATACCCTAACGGCACGTCCAGCGTTATGTTCATGATTTCAGTTGAATCTTCATTCCGCATAAACCTCGCCGAGCTCCCATTTGAAAAGTGCGTGAAGAAACCATAGAGTCCTCGATTATCATCAACTAATAGTTCAAGAACATCGAACTTTGGTAGTTTATACAACCGTGGTCGATTTTTGAACTTGAGGCGTTCTGCATTATAAATCTCAATAAGAGTTTGTAGAAAACATCGCAGATCGTCTTCGACACTTATACCACTGTCCGAAGCGATTGATGAATCAATCCTTGAAATTGCTCCTATTAACTTTTCTTCAACGAGCTTTTTTATTTTAAGCTGGTTGGTCTCTGAACAAACTTTTGCGATTTCCCTCACCATTTGTGAGAGCGATGGTTTCACAATATTAGGTACACTCCCTTTATAGAGATGTCTGAATGGGCAGTAGTTATAAGCTTTCCCGGCTGAGCAATACAGAACGTTACTAAGAAGAGCTAAACATTCTTCTATCCCCGCACTGAGTAACTCTTTTTTGTTCTGTAACGCTGAAACCGAACTCGCAAGCATAGACGATAGCTCTATTATGGGGTCTTTACCCCGTGTGATTCCAGCGACCCGAACCAAAGTAAAGATATATTCTATGCCGCCGTGTGTTTCTGCATCAATGAACAGGCCTTTCAATACGTTGAACAGGTTAGAAGTGTTACTTTTTCTTTTCTTGCCCATCTTATTTCCTCAACTACAAAATCAGAGTCTTAGCTTAACACGACCCAAAACTTTTGACCACCAATTATAATACGGAATCTTTGGTGTGAACGGTCCAAAAATTTCAGGAAACAAAGATTAAGTGTTTTCGAAGCTACGACCTTGCTCTCAAGTCTCTTCACCTGTAAACGGTGCGACTATCTCCACATTCACGGATATCATTGGGACAGTTGACGATACTAATCTTCTGTCCTATTCCCTTGAAGTAGCCCCTGCAAGCGGAGGTGCTTTCACTGAGATTGCTAATGGGACATCAATCGTAATCGATGGCCGAGGTCGAAACTGTGATTTTGAGCTAAAAAACGGGTCTGGATTTGGTCTCCAGGGGTTCATAGCGGGGGCGCGTTTCGAACCTACGACCTTGCTCTTGCCCACAGAAAAAGATTCAGAGATCTTACGAGAAGCGAACGTTTTTCAATTCATCAAATCGTAGTTGCTTGCAAGGTGTCCAACTGAGAAAATGGCCGAAGTATACGATAGAGTGAAACGGCAATAGAATGTGCAAAAACAGCATAATTGCTTGAGTTTGCTAATGTGCGTTTTTGGCTGAATAACGAAGGTTTTTGTTGCGTCGGATTAAGTAAACGGTGGCGAAGAAGTGCGTCAATCATGTAATTCTTTTGGGGATAGACAGTCTCGGAAGCAGTCCTTGAAAAGAGTCTTATGCTGATCTGCAGAAAACTTTTGGATAAATTGCAGAGATTTCTGTATCTTTTTGATAGACAGTGGTTATTCTGCTGCGCTTCACGCCCATACGAACGGCAATCCAGCCCGCCAGTCTCGATTCGCCGGGGGTGACAAGGACACGTTCGCCTGGCTCGTAGATCCGTTCGAGATTATACTGAATGTCCGCGATGAGCCCTCTCGCATGCAGCGCATTTTGTAGTTGCCCCAGCGCCCAACGGATCGGTGGCTGTTGCAAGGTGTTATCCGATGCATCGGATAGTGCAAAGAGGGTGACTTTGTGACCTGATCAGGTTCCACGGGTGAACGCCGCGCCTGATATTCCAGCTGTGATTGCCCCGGTTACTGCAGCCATGTCCTGAAAAAACTCACGCCGCGTTTTTGCTCAACCGAATGCTTTCTTGTATCATCCATATTACGTATCCTTCTCTTACTGTCTTTTTACACCATAAAATTGCTCAATGTCAGATTCGCTTGTTGAGAGACATGATACCGCAGTCGCTCGCATTTATGATGATCTCATAATGTCACTCTAAGTTAGGTTAGATTAGATTATGTTATATTATGGTAAATAATGTAAACTGTCATCGTTTGCCAGGTCATCGAACACCATATCTCCAGGCAATGATCCCCCTTTACCTTGATTAACAGCGACTATGCCGATGGGGTGTCGGCCGCCCTTGAAGTACTGACGCGTTGCAAACCGAAGGCTGGGCAGGTGGCCGGCCGGATCCAGTACAGCAAGCGCCAAAATATACCGGCCCGTTGGGAGGGTGAGCTTAAAATCGCCAGCGGCCTTGTAGGTCTCTGGCGGGGTTATCCAGCTCGGGGTTCCATTCATCCAGTTCCTATCGGGCTTGTATTGGCTCCATCCGCCAATGTGCGACCATTCCGGATCAGTCCATCCGTCACCTGGCAGCCAGTCGCGAATGTCTGTCTCAGGAAAGGTTTGCCGCCACACCACGCTGCGGTCATTCGGATCAAGCAGAGACACTTCCAGGGGCCAATCATAGTAAAACGGTGCTGATCCCACGTTTTTTATATGAAGAACCACCCGAAGTGTTCCATTCGTGACAGAGGGACTGAACGCTACTTTTTCCAGAATAAAGCGGTACCCAAAGGCCTGTTGTATGAGATCCGCACCGGCTCGGGCTTCTTCATTCGAGGTATCGTAGTTTTCAATCCACCGGAGCTGTGTGCAATGAAGCCAGCGAATTGAATTAATCATGAAGGTGCGGTGTATTTCCTTGGCTACATTGGCAGTGGGGCTGGGCCCGGGTTGGATGTCTGAATTGCCCCAGTTATAGGCGACCTCTCCACCGACATAGTTTTTCAGATAGCGGCCTTCCGCGGAATTAAGCCGGGCAATGCCGTTACCATGGGGCCACATCTGGTCGTAATGTGCCCATGAATCCCAGTATTCCCCAAACGGTTGGGATTGAAATTCTTCCCAGTTATGCCGTACGGACACAAGTTTATTTTTAAAGGCGTTTACACAGGCTTCGCCAACCAACTTTTGCATTTCATCCGTGGGGGATGGTGAATGGTGCTCGCCCCATTTGCCGAATATGCCAAGCTCCACAAAGGCCACTCTCGGATCTGTATCCCAGAGGATTCCCAATCGTTCCACCAGCCTCACGACCCGCTGCTGAAACTGCTCGCTCGTGTAATCATCCGATGTCATGTCGGCAGGCCAGTATTTCCGATTTCCGCTCCAATGCAGATAAATCCTTGGGATGACCTTAGTATTTCGTGATGCAATGTCGCCCCATGTCTCATCCGTCGCCTGGCGAATCTTATCGATGCTGTCGGATTCATGATTCTCGATTTCGTTCCACTTGATATAGGTATGTGCTAGGGTGGCCCAGGGGTGGTCATAAATTCCACGGGTAGTAAAGCCCTTCAATGGGTTTCGCAGGGCTTTGACATAGGGAGCTGGTACCACTTCAACCAGATCTGAATACGTGCCTGTTGACAGACTGCCTGATTGCTGACCGGCTTTTAGTACGAAACCAGATGCGAGTACCAAAATGAAACTGGCAATGCTGATTTTGATAACATTGTTCATATTCTCTACCTTTCTAGGGTTTGAAACTTGAAGAATGCAGCGCCCTCTGCCGGGAGGGTGAATGACTGTTTATCTTCGATGATGATGGTTTCGTCGGACCAGATATCCTTTAATCGATAAGCTTGGTGGGCCGCTGTCAGATTGTAGCTTGCTTCAAAAGCGACAAATCCCAAATCCTGCTTTGTCAAGGTGACTTTCCGATGGGTCTTGCTTCGATTAAAGATGCCGATCCACCCTTTACACGGATCAAGCTTATGGGGTGTTAACCAGACATCGATGTTACCGGCGCGATAAACGTTGACACCCATCACCCCATTCTGATTGCAGGCAAGCATTTCTCGGTTGGTGAGCAGGCTATAGGAAAAATCATCCATGGTCAGCAAATCCCCTCCAATGATCAAGGGCGAGGCGGCCAGGGCCCGCTGGGCTATAAAGGTTTTCATCTGGTTTTGACTGAAGCGGCTCTGACGGGCCCGCTGATCGGCAGGGAGGTTGGGAATCGTGTCGATGTTGATCACGTCCAGGCGACCGAAGGGGATCATGTCCAGATCCGGCCAGAAGCCGGGTCCGGTTATGCCCTGAAATTCTTCCCAGGCAAAAAATCCTTTTTCAATACTCAATGGGTTATCCCAGATGTCACGGGTTATACGCAGCATATTCGCCCGCTTGTAATACGGTAAGTGCGCCGAATGATGCACATCGCCAGGCGATAGGCTGTAAATCATCGTGTGCCCGCCGTCTTCGATGGCCTGGGCAATGGCGACAATCTCCCGGGGGTTGGGGACCATGTCATCGACTTTGATAAAGTCGATCCCCCAGCCGGCCAGTTTGTTTATCAAGGCGTTGTAGTAGGCCTGTGCCCCCGGCTTGGCCATGTCAATACCATAGTTGGACCCATTCCAGACGCACACACTGTTGGTATCGGCAATATCACGGGCAAAATAGGGCGTCCCCTGGATGGGAAGATTCTGTGCTACGGCTTGACGCGGAATCCCCCGCATGATCCATACACCGAACTTCAGGCCTTTCTGGTGGGCATAGTCGGCGAGTGCTTTGATGCCATTGGGGAAATACACTTGGCCGGGTTCGTAGAGGCCAAATTCATCCAGGGTCAGTCCTTGACGTTTCTTGGGACGCGTGGAGCCGGGATACAGCTCGATGATATTACTATACCAACCGGCATCCATCACAAAGTACTCGTACCCGAAGGGAAGATACTTTTCCGCCATCACATCCATCAAGGCAATGGCCTTGTCTTCGGATAGACACGATCGGTAGCTGTCGAAGCTGTTGAACCCTAAAGGCGGTTTAGGGGCAAAATCTTGTATGCAGGTTTGGGCATAAATCGCCGGGGAAATGACTAAGAAAATCAAGCTTAGCGTTACCGGAAAACGGTTGGGTTTGGATTTCATGCAAACACCCCTTCAATCATTATCGTGTTCCACTCAACAAACGATACCAGGGTAAACGGTTCAGCGGGGCGGCGATTTCTTTCGTGCATGGACCCATCACCCTGCTGCCGTCATCGCCCTGCCAGGTTCCCACGGGGAAGACCACAGTTCGTCTTCTTTTACCTTTTTCCAACACCGGCGCCACCAGTATGCTGTCTCCGAGCAGGAACTGGTCCTTGATCTCGGTGTAGCCTTGATGGGGATACATATACTCCAGGTGACGCACTATAGGCTCACCCGACTGGGCGGCAACTTTGGCCATGGCCAGAATCTCCTGTCCCATCTTTTCATGCAGCAGGGCCATGTCCCGACAGATTACCATATTCTCCTGACTCAATACACGCCAGGGGGCTACCGAGAACTGCATCATTGGCATTAGGGCCGAACACTGGGCCGACCGTACGATCAACTCCTGGTCTAGTGATTTATCCGGATTGTTGTAGAAGTAAGAGTATTCTCCCCCTCCGATCATATCAGGACAGACGTAAGCATAACCCATGAGGCCCAGAGCCAAGGCATCGGGAATGAGCTTACGCAGATCCTGCCAGTTGTGGCCCTTGTCTCGCAGACGCTGGGCCAGGGGTTGACCGGCCAGTTTCCAACAGGCGCGGTACTCGTTTAGCTTAAAAGGTAGACCCAATTTGGCCCAAAGTTCAGAAAATGCATTGGGACTAATGTTCCGACTGGCTTTAATATTGGTGTCATGGTAGTGACTGGCATCCCCGGCATCAAGTTTGAAACCATCCACTCCATACTCTTTAACCAGGTAAGTCAATCTCCCTTGGAAGTATTGAACAGCCTCCGGATGAGTCAGATCGAGCGAGGCACTGTAGCCGTTCCACCACCTGCGCATATAGGTTCCGCCTCGCTTGTCCTTGAGGAAGTAGCGTTTCTTGTCAAGCAGCCGAAAGGTCTCGCAGTCGGGGCTGAAGTAGGGACATATCCAGAGCATGACCTTAAATCCCTGGTCATGCAGGGTATCCATCATGCCCTTGGGATCCGTAAAACGGCCAGGATGGAATTCCCATACACCGTAGTCTTCCTGCCAGTTATCATCGATCATCAAGACACCCTCAGGGAAATCATTGGCTAAAATGTCACTGGCATACTTACGAATTCGGTCTTCACGCTGATCGTAGATCAATTCGATCCAGGTATTGTATTGCGGTTTGACAAAGAGTAATTCGTCGGGATGTTTGCCTGCACTGGGAAAGTAGGTACTACTTACGTATTGATAAACCTCACGTAGTGAATTTCCCTGTTTACCGCTCTCGATCTTCCCTTCTTTGGATTCTAGCTTCAGACTCTTACTGTCAAAACTGAACTTAAAGGGTTCCTCACTCCAGATATAGCGTCCTTTGTTTGAAATCAAAAGCGGCTGGGCCTGATTGCCACCTGTGTTACCGTAGAGATCCCGTTCAAAGGTTGCCTTTCCAAAGGGCATGGCCCGACCGTCTGTCACGCACCCACCCCAGAAACCCTCTCCTTCCAACAGCGGAATCACCTTTGTACCGGCAAAACCCTGAACACAGCACAAACTCAAAAATCCAACAGTCATCAGCCAAAGATAGGTCTTTAACATATGATACGAACCTTTCATCAATCTACTCGATAATCACGATG
>CAZLIO010000096.1:0-9542 GCA_964559025.1 uncultured Pirellulales bacterium
ACAAGCTTCTACAACTGGGCAACTTTAGCTCACTTTAGGCACTTTCCTGATAACCAATTAACAATAACCAGGGAGACCTAACACATGTTTGAAAGGGAAACTTTATGAATCGACGTGATTTTCTGAAAGCTATGGGATTCGGGGCGGCATCGCTGGCTGTGCCCGGATGTGTTGATGGCTTTGAGCAGCTAACTGCAAAATCTCAAGCATATAATAAACCCAATATCATTTTCATTCTAATAGATGATATGGGCTGGACAGACGTAGCCTGCTACGGCAGCAAGTTTCACGAGACCCCCAATATTGACCGGTTAGCCAGACAGGGGATGCGCTTTACCGATGCGTATGCGGCCTGCCCCGTCTGCTCTCCAACCCGCGCCAGTATTCTCGCCGGTCAGTATCCGGCACGGGTAGGCATAACGGATTTTATTCCGGGTCATCAGCGACCCTGGGAAAAACTCATCGTCCCTCAAAACCGTCTGCAATTACCGCTCGAAGCGATTACTATCCCCGAAGCGCTTAAAGAACATGGCTACGCCACAGCCCACATCGGCAAGTGGCACCTCGGAGGACAGCCCTATTTCCCGGAACATCAGGGCTTCGATATGGCTATTCAAAGAGGCACCAATCGCAACGACAAACAGGTTACCAGTTTCACCGACAGCGCCATCGAATTCATCCAGACCAGCTCAGACAAACCATTTTTCCTCCATTTGTCTCATAACAGCGTGCATATTCCGCTGGAAGCACCCCAGGAGCTAATCGACAAATACAAGAACAAACCCAAGCCGGCAACCGGTGTTAATAATCCGACTTATGCAGCTATGGTTGAGCACTTAGATAACAGTATCGGCCGAATTATCAAAAAGCTCGACGAGCTGAATCTTGCCGACCGAACTATTGTAATCTTCTTCTCAGACAACGGCGGATTGTATCAACCCTTTGGCGGCTATAGAGGCAATAGAGAGGCTGTAACAACGAACGAGCCTCTTCGCGACGAAAAGGGAACTCTGTACGAAGGTGGAATCCGTGAGCCGCTTATCGTTCGCTGGCCCGGCGTGGTCAAGCCCGGGACCACCTGCAGTGCACCTGTCACCAGTGTCGATTTCTATCCGACTTTTTTAGAGATTGTCGCAGCCAAAGCCGACCCGACCCACGTACTCGATGGCGAAACCATCCTGCCGTTGCTCAGGCGGAGCGGCACGCTCAAACGCGATTGCGTTTACTGGCACTATCCGCATTATCATCACTCCAGACCCGCCGGTGCAATCCGACAAGGGGATTGGAAACTAATCGAGTTCTACGAGGATGGCCGACTCGAACTTTACAATCTCAAACGTGACATCTCAGAAAAAAACAATCTCGCAACAAAGCTGCCTGAAAGAGCGGCCCAACTGCAGCAGAAGCTCGCCGCGTGGCGCAAATCGGTTGGTGCCAAAATGCCCACTCCGAATCCGGATTACGACCCGGCCAGGGCACACGAATGGGGCCGTAGGCAACAAAAGAAAGCTCGCAAATAATTTCGTGAAGTTTTGTCTATAATAGTGAAACCTTGTAAGGGAAAAATATAATGAAAAAAGACCATATCAGAAGAAGAGAATTCCTGCAAACCGCCGGACTTGGAGCCGCCTCGATGTTACTCGGCCAGACCGCCGCTGCAGCAAAAGCATCTGAGTCATCTGCAACAGCGCCGACGGGTCCCCATTCGCCTCAACAGTCTGACAAACCTAACGTTCTCTTTATTATGACCGACCAGCACCGGGCTGACCTGATGACCTGTGCCGGCAGAGACCTCGTTCCCACGCCAAATATCGACCGCATTGCCTCTCGCGGCGTCCGGTTCACAAACGCCTATTGCCCCTATCCGGTCTGCGTCGCCTCAAGAATGGCTTTACTGACCGGACTGTACGCACACAGCACCGGCGCAATCACCAACACCAACCAGCTTGACTGGCGATACCGAACGATGGCTCATCATTTCGCCGAAAACGGCTATTTGACCGCCCTGATAGGCAAGATGCACTTCGTAGATGCTCACAACCACGGCTTCGAGTATTATATGTCCATCAACGACTGGCTGATGTATCTCGGCCCAAAGGTACAGCACTACGCCAACGAAATCGCCAACCATCCGCTGGGACAGCACTTTTTCAAAACGGTAAATGACGTCGGTGCCGGCCTGCCTGATATAGACGGACTGTGGCCAAAAGGCAGCCCCTGGGTAGGCAACGTCGAAAGATGGAACTTTGACAGCATGGCCTCAAAGCTCGAACCCGAAGACCACCTGGATATGTTTATAGCCCGCGAGGCGGCGAAGTTCATAACCAGATACCGCCGACAGCCGTTCTTTCTGGTCGCCAGTTTTATGAAACCACATTCTCCGTTTTATCCCCCGAGACAATGGGCAGAAAAATACCCTGTCGGCAAGATGCAGCTTCCGAATATTGGCGACATCTCAAAATATCCTGCGCATATTCAGCGGCGCATTAAAAATACAAGAGCACAGAGTGAAAAACGTCAACGAGCCCATCGCGCAGGTTATCTCGGCAATCTCGCCTTCGTTGATACGTGCATCGGATATGTGTACAAGGCACTCGAAAAAGAAAGGCTGCTGGATAACACCATTGTTATATATACTTCCGACCACGGCGAGATGGACGGCGACCACGGGCTCTACCAGAAGTTCTGTCTGTTTGAGCCATCCATTCGAGTGCCGTTGATTGTAAGCCACCCAAACCATCTCCCGCAAAACAAAGTCACCGCCGCGCTGACTGAGTACTTTGGCCTATACCCGACATTGGTCGAGCTGACCGGCGTCAAACCTCCCGAAAAAACAACAAGGCCCGACCTACACGGCGCTCCGGACAAAATGGACGCAACCAGCTTTGCCGACGTATTGCGCAACCCGGATATGAAAGGGCCGTCCGCTGCGTTCAGTGAATATAATTTAAGGACCAGGACCTGTGAATATATGATTCGCACCCGGCGTTATAAATACATCTTCAATCACGGCTCAACTAACGAGTTGTACGACCACGAGGCCGACCCGGGCGAATTCGTCAACCGCATCAACGACCCGGCTCTCAAAAAGGTCCAAAGCCGATTGCACGACCGGCTATTCGCATGGTATAATCCCCAAAAGAATCCTTATCGTCCTGCATAGACTTTATATCTTTCAAGAAATATACGGCGGTAAAAAGGAGCTTAAATTATGGCGGACACTTTTGACGTTGTAGTAATCGGCAGCGGCACGGGCGGTTATGCCGCCGCTATCAGGTGCGCACAAAGAGGCGCTTCGGTAGCAGTTATCGAAAAGGCTTTTATCGGCGGCACTTGTTTGAATTGCGGATGTATCCCGTCGAAGACACTGCTTGCTTCGGCCCACACCCTGCTCTTGATAAAGCACGCAGCGATGATGGGTATTGACGTCGCATCAGCCACTCCTGACTGGCCAAAAATCCAGGCAAGAAAAGATGCCGTAGTAGCTGGCTTCCGAAAAGGCCTGACAGGACTAATCAAAAGCCACAAAGTAGAAATAATCCCGGGCAGGGCCGTTGTCACAGCGCCAAATCAAATCAAAATCGAAACAAACACCGCACCAATGCAGATACAGGCGGACAAGATAATCTTGGCGACCGGCTCGCAGCCAATTCAAATCCCGGCAATCCCATTTGACGGCCAGACCATTATCAGCAGCAAGGAAGCCCTAACACTCGAACAAATACCAAAATCAATGGTAATCGTAGGCGGCGGAGTAATCGGCTGTGAAATGGCCTGCGTCTATGCCGCCGTAGGGACAAAAGTAACCATTGTAGAAGCACTTTCCCGATTGATCCCTATGGAGGACCAATGGGTCGGCAGACTCATAGAACGCGAATTCAAAAAACTCGGTATTGACTCGCACACCGGCCGGAAAGTAACTTCAATCGATAAAACCGGCACGCCGGCAAAAGTCGTACTTGAGGACGCCCAAACAATCGAGGCGGAAAAAGTACTCGTCTCTGTCGGACGAAGACCGGTTGTCGATGAGGAAACCATCGAGGCTTTGAATTTACAGATGAACGATTCCGCTATCGCAGTTAATGAAAAATTAGAAACCAACGTCCCCGGCGTTTATGCTATCGGCGATGCCGTAGGTACAACATTTTTAGCTCACGGCGCCTTCGCCGAGGCCGAGGTGGCAGCCGTCAACACCACAGGAGGTGATGAAAAAATAGCCGACTACTCGCTTATCCCACGGGCTGTCTATACGTTCCCGGAAATTGCATCCGTCGGCAAGACCGAAGAGACCTGCAAAGACCAGGGCCTCGATGTCTCTGTTGGAAGCTCGTTTTTCAAAGCCAACGGGCGAAGTGTAGCACACAATGAAACCATCGGCCAGATAAGGGCCGTAAGGGATAACTCAACAAACAAAATCATTGGAGTTACAATGGTTGGCGCTATAGTAACCGAGCTGATAGGCCCGGCAAGAGCACTTATAGGAAGCACCGAAAAAATTACCGAGATAAGCTTCCCACACCCAACCGTCTCAGAGGTGCTAAAGGAAGCCGCCGAAGACGCCTTCGGCCTGAGCCTCCACAATCCACCGAAAGCATAACAAAATACGTATGTTAGAAAAATCGACAATCGAAATTCGTAAATCGAAAATCGCAAGCCCTTTACACATTATTGACTGCGGGCTGGCCAACTACCGAGAGACTCTACAACTACAGCATCGGTTACGCGAGAAAAGAAGCCGGGGCGAAATAACAAATACCGTTTTAATCGTTGAGCACCCTGCTGTCATTACTCTCGGCGCCAGGCAAAGTGCCAACAAACTCTTAGCCGACAGGGAAGATTTGGCACAAAAGCACATCGACGTAGTCGATATCCGCAGAGGCGGCGGCACGACAGCACACAATCCGGGCCAGTTGGTCTTTTATCCGATATTAAATTTGCAGGAGCTTAACCTCGGAATCAGCGAATATATCAGAGAGCTGGAATCAATCGGCGTAGAATTGTTAGAGCAATTAGGAGTCCACGCCGAAAGACAAAAAGGCTATCCAGGCCTATGGATCGGTACCAAAAAAATCGCCTCTATCGGCGTGCGCGTATCGAAATTTATAACCTTTCACGGCATGGCAATAAACATCCAAAATGACCTGAGCATCTTTGATTTTATAACGCCCTGCGGTTTAAACGGCGTAGAAATGACATCCGTGCTGAAAGAGACCGGCAAAAGCCACTCAATGAGTCAGGTAAAAGAAAGATTATCTCAACTACTTATAAGGCATTTCTCGTGAGGCAGATGACAGAAGGCAGAAGCTTGTCCCGAGCGCAGTCGAGGGAACAGAAGACAGAAGCCTGTCCCGAGCGAAGCCGAGGGAACAGGGCCCAGAGCGTGAGTGAGCGACGAAAACTGCCACCCTGGCTGCGCAGACCCTTACCGGCGGATGACACTTTCCATCGTACCCAGCAGGTTCTCAACTCTCTGGGTCTGGAAACTATATGCAGCAATGCAAACTGTCCTAATCGAGGCCAGTGCTGGACAAGAGGGACAGCAACCGTCCTGATTTTAGGCAACGTCTGCACGCGAAACTGCAAATTCTGTTCAGTAGCCTGCGGTAAACCCGAACCGCCGGACCCGACCGAGCCGTCACGATTGGCACGGATGGCAAAACAAATGCGACTGAAATATCTGGTAATTACCAGTGTCAACCGTGATGACTTGCCGGACGGCGGTGCCGGTCATTTTCGCGATTGCATTAACAAAGTAAGACAGCAGTGCCCGGATATGAAATTCGAAATCTTAACGCCCGACTTCCGCAAATGTCAGGCCCGGGCACTAAAAATCCTGCACACAGCTTTACCTTTCGTATTCGCCCACAATATTGAAACGGTTCCATCGCTATACCGAACCGCCAGGGCCGGCGGAAACTACAAACGGTCTTTGAATTTGCTCAAAATGGCCAAAGAATGCTCCTATAATATCCAAACTAAATCCTCAATTATGCTCGGATTGGGGGAAACCGACGCCGAGGTCGAGCAGGTCCTAAAAGATTTGCGCAACGTCGGCTGCGAAAGAGTTACTATCGGCCAATATCTAAAACCATCAAAAAGCTCACTTGAGGTTGTCGAATATATAATCCCTGCAAAATTTGACCGGTGGAAACAAAGAGCAGTGGAATTGGGATTTCGCTGGGTCATATCTTCGCCGTTCGCCCGCAGTTCATACTTCGCAGAGCAAGAAAATACATTGTAGCGATACTTTGTCTGTGCCGTATCGCTTTTATCGGGGCTTCAAAAATCATCGACATGTTTTATATTATCGTTTTGTCCGGACATCTTGTTTTTATACCAAACATTTCTTATATTTTTTATAGAGAAGTATAAAAAATTTCCCACGTAGGGTGTTTTCCGGGGGGGGGAAAAATGGCACCCGCAAAAAATTCGGCACATCTAAATCGCCGGGGCGTTGTACTCATAATATCTATGATATTCGTGATTATATTTACCACCTTAGTGGTCTCGATGGCCACGCTGTCCGGCACTAATGTCCAGCTTGCTTCAAATCAGCACAAGCTCAACTCAACTCTATCGGCCGCTCAATCCGGTCTGGAAGTAATGCAATATTGGCTGACCCGTGTCATAATACCAAATTCGACACAACCATCTGACTATCTCAGCACAATAGTCAGCATCCTCCAAAATGATTTGGCTGATAACAACATTTCGAACATAAGCCTAAGTTTTGTCGGCTCAACAATAACTATTCCATCCGTAACGCTGGCATCGGCCGATCATTTGAGCTTTGAAGCAGCTATCCGCCAGCTCAATGATAATACATTACAAATGGATGTCACCGGCAGAAATGACCAGATAACACGAACAATAAGAGTAAATTATAATATCAAACCTTACAAAAATCCTCTTTTCGATTACGGAATTGCAACCAAAGGTCCCCTGAACATGCAGGGCAATCCCAACGTAGATGGCCTCAACCAGAGTATTGAAGCCGATGTCTACATCGAAAGCAAAAACAACGACGATGCGCTGTTAATGAAGGGCAGCTCCGCAATAGCCGGTGACGTAAGCATCGCCAATCCTGACGCCAATCCAAGTGTCAGCAATTCCAGCTCTATAGGGGGTGAAACCGGCCAGGATGCAATAGATAATCATATTATTATCCCCGCCTCCTATCCCGATTTCCCAGTCCCCAATCCCGGCGCTTTCGAGAATTACGTCAAAAACACCTTTGAACCCTCCACCGATACAACCACCAACCTGGCTCTCGAAAACATTAAAATACCCGCCGATACTAATCCGCATTTCTCCGGTCACGTAATCCTCAAGGGAATCGTGTTCATTGAATCTCCCAACATTGTCGAATTCACAGGAAACGCCGATATAACTGGAATCATTATCGGCGACGGCGACCTGAATTTCCCCGATGAGGAAAATCAACTCATTTTCCGTGGAAATGTAGACAGTCGCAGCGTATCTGAGCTCGACGCTGCATTTGGCGACATCAGGGAGGAAACCGGGACTTTCTTATTGGCCCCTGGATTTAGTGCATCTTTCGGCGGCAGTTTCGAAACCCTTAACGGCGTCATTGCCGCCAGCGGCATCGAATTTTTCGGAAATGCCGGCGGAACTGTCAATGGTTCTGTAATAAACTACAGCGATAACCCAATGACGCTGGATGGAAGTATTGATCTTATCTTCGATCGCCTCGGATTAATAGAGATTCCTGCAGGCTTCGATACCGATAAAATACTTGAGTTTCAACCCGGCACCTACACGGAACTGGCACTATAATCCCTGCCTTTATGTTAATATTTCCTTCTATTGCTCTCAGGTTATAAATAAATACCTTTTATCTATTTTTTCGACCATAAAGACTTATTTTATCAGACATAGAAAGTTCGTTGCTGCCCTTTTGACGTAAATTAGATTGACTTTTTGCCTTCAAACCAGACATTTATTATAATTTAATTAGGTTGAAGAGAAGTTTTAAACCTTTTCTAAAGTGGGGTGTTTTCCGGAGGGGGAAAAATGGCACCTGTAAAGAAATCAGTACGGATAAATCGCCGGGGCGCTGTGCTCATCATATCTATGATATTCGTGCTTATATTTTCCGCATTAGCTGTCTCGATGGCCACAATGTCCGGCACGAATGTCCAGCTTGCCTCAAACCAGCACAAGGTTGACTGTGCATTTGCGAGCACGGAGTCCGGCCAGGAAGCAATGCGATACTGGCTAAGCGATGTCGAAATACCAAGCTCGACACCGCCATCTGACTACTTCGGCGCAATTGTCGGTACCTTGCAATATGATCTGGATGCCAATAACATCTCGAATATCTCGGTTTTAAATAACGGCTCAATCCCACCTGTTGGGCTACACTCCGCAAGCGGACAAAACTTTGAGGGTGAAATTCTTATCGACGCCAATGACCTTAACATTCTGCAGGTTTACACCACGGGCCGCAGTGGTCAGATTACCCGCACAATAAGAGTTAATTACGATATCGAACCTTACGAATATCCTATCTTCGATTTCGGCATGGCAACAAAAGGACCTGTGCACTTTCTCGGTAATCCAACCGTAACAGGCAAAAATTTAAATAGCGAAGCCGATATCTTTATTGACAGCCAAAGTACAAATCTCGCAATGCTTGTTACTGGCAATACAAACTTCGACGGTGATATCAGTATCGGCAATTCAACCGCCAATGCAGACTTCTGGGGTGATGTCAAAATAGGAGGCGATCATGGCGAAACAGCCATAGACAACCACGTCACTATAGGTGTCGAGACTCCGGAATTCCCTCTCCCCGACACGCAACATTTCGAGCAGTATGCAACAGGGGATGTTATTAAACCATCGACCGACTTAACTAATAGTATGGTCTTAACCAACGCGAAAATAAAGGCCGGAACTGACCCAAACTTTTTGGGCAATATCATAATAGAGGGGATTCTCTACATCGAACAGCCTAATATTGTAATATTCAGCGGCAATGTTGAGCTTAACGGCATGATAGTTGGTGACGGTGATGCGTACAATCCCGGAACAAACAGCATATCCTTCCTCGGTAATTTTGCGGCCAATAAGTACCCTTCAGGGTCCGAATTTGACGCGATTCGCTCCGAAACCGGTTCTTCAATAGTCGCTCCAGGTTTTTCTGCCTCTTTCTCGGGCAATTTCGCTGCCTTAAATGATGTTATGGCTGTAAGCGGCGCTCACTTCTACGGTAATGTAAACGCTGTGGTTAAATGAAAAATCCTTAATTACTCTGAAAACCCGACAGTAATAGAGGGCAACTCAACATTGAATTTTGACCGGTCAGACAATATCAAGGTCCCTGCCGGCTTTGATACTCACCGCATACTAACATACAATCCGGCTTCTTATGAGGAGATTGCCAACTAATCTATGCTGGCGGCTTAGGTTATACGCTTATTAGCAGAAATTGCCGCAGGCAGTAAGTTACATCACATCGGCCTGGGCCCCGCTCAGCCGCCGCAAAGTTACTAACCCCCCATGTCGCAAAGTTACTA
>CAZLIO010000097.1:0-9528 GCA_964559025.1 uncultured Pirellulales bacterium
CGCATGAGAAGAAATCACCGTTGTGTTCGACGACCGGAATATCACCACATGTCGGTCGAAAGATGCACAGCGAATGTTCCTGCCCAAAGGCCGTCCTGGCAGCCTCTTCGAAAATCTGCACTTTAATCCGCCCGATATCCCGGCTCATCCACTCGTCGAAGATGGTACAGAGAAAAGCACCCCAAGCTTCAGATGGCACCGTAAGGTGACTGACACCACCCTCGGTGTCCGGTTGTGGTTCGACCATAGGCAGAAAACTCACGTATGGCGCTTCGATCTGCCTGATGAATTGGTATACCTTGGTGGGGTATTGGACATTATACGCATTTACCACACACAGGATGTCGCAATAGACTCGGTACTTTCTCAAAAGTTCATAGCCGCGCATTGTTTTTTCATGTGTGGGCTTCTGGTCCTTGGTGACACGGTACCGGTCATGCATTTCCTGTGGTCCGTCTAGGCTGAGCCCGACAGCAAAGCCCTCTGCCCCAAGAAAGCGACACCATTCCTCGTCGAGGAGGGTCCCATTGGTCTGCATGCCGTTTGCAATGCGCCGGTTCGACGGTTTGTGCTTGCGCTGCAGCGCCACAATCTTGCGAAAGTAATCCAATCCTAAGACGGTTGGTTCCCCGCCATGCCAGGAAAAGCGAATCACCTGATTGGGGGAAGCATTGATATGCTGGACAATGTACTCTTCCAGGATGTCATCAGGCATGCGAAATAATTCACCTTTTGGATAGAGGCGCTCCTTCTTCAGGTAGTAACAGTAGTGACAATCCAGGTTGCAGATGGGACCAACCGGTTTTGCAAAAATCTGAAATTCGCTGGAAACTTTGACCATATTTGTGTTTACAGGGTTTATAAAGTCACTCACTAATCAGTATATCTAATTTATCTAAACTCATTCTAACCATGGCCAATCTATTCGTAAAGCCACTAATGGAGTGTGGAAGCACAGGCACTGTGGTTTTAACCTATGACCTGTTAAAATATAGTCAACAGGTCATCGTTTTATTTTTTTATGGAAATCGATGTTAAATCAATATTCATTTATGACAACTGGCCGAAAATCAGCTAAAATCTGAGCGAAATTTTGAGAGGGTTGCAATTTCAGGATAGATTTGCTATTTTAGCCACATTGAGGAACTTTGCAAATAGAGAATGCCAGTTAAGAATGCACTTTATCAATCATTTAGGAGGTCAGTCATGAGTACTAATATCGCCAACCATAGGTTATACCTGACTGTGGTATTGTTTGCCCTCTTCGGATTACTCACAGGCTCAACAATCCACGCCCAACATCATGAGTATAATGATTCATACCAGGGTCCTTATTTGAATCGAGTTGCCTTTCCTATTGGGGGAATTGGCGCCGGTATGATATGTTTAGAAGGAACAGGAGCTATATCCCATGTCTCAGTCAGGAATACCATGCAGGTTTTTAATGAACCTTGCTCGTTCGCAGCCTTGTGCATCAAAGGAATGAAAGCCAACGTGGCCAAAGTACTTGAATGCCCCGTGCCAGCCTGGAAGGTGTTCGGTGCCCCCAATACTGGTAACGGTGCAGCCGGAACCAGTTACGGCTTGCCAAGATTTGATCAAGCCTCCTTTCTGGCACGATTCCCCTTTGGGATAGTCACCCTCAAAGACCGGGAAGTCCCACTCCAAATCAAAGTGACTGGTTGGAGTCCATTTATTCCCGGAGATCCTGACAATGCTTCTCTGCCGGCCGGGGCACTGGAATACAGTTTCAGCAACACTTCAGCCAAGACCATCGACGCTGTTTTCTCTTACAATACGAAAAACTTCATGGCAATCGGCAGAGAAGGGAATTCCATCTTGCCTATCCGAAACGGTTTTATCCTTCACCAGGAAGGCACAAAGGAAGAACCTGAAAGCCTGGGTTCTTTTGCGTTGTTCGTCGATGACAATAATGTGGTTGTCGACCACTGCTGGTTCAAGGGCGGCTGGTGGGATTCACTTACCCTTGCCTGGAAGAACACTCAGGAAGCTCGACTGCTCGAGAATCCTCCGGTTGATGGACCGTGCCCGGGGGCATCCCTCTTTGTGCCATTCACATTGAAACCTGGCCAAGAGAAAACTGTGCGTTTGATGTTTGTTTGGTATGTGCCCAGCACCAACCTGCGTCTTGGCAAGGATGCGCCGGATGCCCCTACGTGCGAAGACGTTGAATGCTGTCCTTCCCGAACCTATGTTCCCTGGTATGCCGGCCGGTTCAAGGATATCAAGGAAGTCGCGCGCTACTGGCGTCGAAACTATGATGATTTGCGCCGCAAAACGGCTCTATTTACAGAAACTTTTTATGACTCAACTCTTCCTGCCGAAGTTATCGAGGCCGTTGCGGCCAATCTCACTATTCTCAAATCCCCAACAGTGCTCAGGCAAACAAACGGTCGTCTTTGGTGTTTTGAGGGTTGCAGTGATGAGCGGGGCTGTTGCCACGGTTCCTGCACGCACGTATGGAACTATGCCCAGGCAATACCGCATTTATTCCCTTCCCTCGAACGGAGTCTACGGGAGACAGAGTTTAACGAAAGCCAGGACGAACGCGGACATCAGAGTTTTCGCACAGCCTTGCCCATACGCCCCACTACACACGATTATCACGCCGCCTCTGATGGGCAGCTCGGCGGAATTATGAAAGTGTACCGCGAATGGCGCATCTCAGGTGATGCGCTCTGGCTTAAAAAATTATGGCCCAAAGTAAAAATCAGCTTGAACTACTGCATTAACACGTGGGATCCCAGGGGCAAAGGTATTCTGGAAGAGCCCCATCACAACACGTATGATATCGAATACTGGGGGCCGGATGGACACTGCTCCAGCTTCTACCTCGGTGCACTTGCTGCCGAAATCGAGATGGGCACCGCCATGGATGATGATGTCTCCCGATACCGGGAATTGTTGGTTAAAGGCAGGAAATTCCTTGAGACCGAACTTTTCAACGGAGAGTACTTCTACCAAAAGATCCAAACGGAAGGCCTGAACGCTGAGTTTCATCCGCTCAATACTTCACAGAATGGCCCGGGCTACAGCCACATCGTGAAAATGCTTAATACACAGGGACCCAAGTACCAATACGGTACGGGTTGTCTCTCAGATGGGGTCCTGGGTTTCTGGATTGCCCACATGGCGGGACTGGGTGAAATCATAGATGCCGAGAAGGTCAAAAGCCATCTAAACGCTGTTCACAAGTATAATCTCAAGCACGACCTCTCTGACCATGCCAATCCACAACGGCCTGCTTTTGCGGTGGGTAAAGACGGCGGCCTGCTACTATGCACTTGGCCGCGAGGCGGGCAACTATCCATCCCGTTCGTTTACAGCGACGAAGTCTGGACCGGCATCGAATACCAGGTAGCCTCCCACCTGATGCTTGAAGGCGTGGTGCAAGAAGGGCTTGAGATCGTGCGCGTCTGCCGCGATCGATATGACGGTCGTATTCGGAATCCTTTCAACGAATACGAATGTGGTCACTGGTACGCGCGAGCCTTGTCCAGCTATGGCTTACTGCAGGGCCTTACAGGTCTGCGGTACGATGCAGTTAACAAAACACTTTATATCGATTCGAAAATTGGGAACAATTTCCGCTGCTTCTTCTCGGCCGAAAGTGGCTTTGGTACAGTTGGCCTAAAAAACGGAAAACCATTTGTCGAAATGAAATCGGGTGAGCTTGACGTCAGAGGGGTGTATGTATCTGGCCGGAAGGTGTCTCTGTGAAAAGCAGTGACGGACCTTCACAACTTATGCTTAACACCAGCAGCACTGGAGAGATGGAACAACTTTTGATTATAAGGCTGCTTCAAAATTGTAGTGGCCGGGCTGAATTTCCAATATGGAAAGCTCCTTTGTGTCACGCAAGTGTTTAATGCCGTTAGCCCGGGCTATGGGGACATTTCCTTCTTTGATTGATTTAGGGTCCTTAGTCGGCAGGTAGAGTGTTGCGGTTGTATTAGGCGGTACAGAGACCATTAATTGGAGTTTTCCGTTAAGAATCCGCCATTCACTTCGGATTGTACCATACGGTGATTCGAGTCTGGCCTTGACCCAATCGAGAGGCTGGTTTCTGATTACTCCCGGCTTGATAAGGAAATGCTTGTATCCCGGACTGTTCGGGTCAGGCTTGATACCTGCCAGCCCTTCGATGAACCAGGCCCCGATGTGCAAATACGAACTGTGCAGACGAGAATTACTGCCGTCCCAGGCCTCCCAGAGGGTTGTGGCCCCGCGTTGCAGCATATCACCCCAGCCCGGATAGTCATTTTTTGTAGCCATTTCAAACAATAGGTCTGGACGATCGAACTCCAGTAGATTCTTGACAATGAAATAACCGCCGGTGATTCCGCCCCAGAAGTGTCCCTGGCGATGGATAAGAATCTCGTCCTCAAAGCGTTTCCATACCGCCGGTCGAATTTCCTCGGGAGGCAGTCCTACCAACATCGCGGCGGCGAGATAAGCCTGAAGGTTGTTCACGTAGCCGTTTTCCTGAGGATTGAAGAATTCCTTGTGCACGGCCCGGGCGATGACCACCGCCCGACTACGGTATCTCGCAGCGACATCCTTCTTTCCCAAAGCATCGGCGATCCGCGCTGCCGTTTGCAAATTGTATATCCAATAGCAATTATTGAAAAAGAGGGTCTCACGCGTGTCACCATTGACTCCCTGTGCTCCCGGCCAGAGCCAATCGCCTAAGAAGTCCCACTCTCCGCCCCATCGAACAAGCATATTATTCTTCGACTTTGTTTCAAGAAAAGCCAGCCAGCGCTCTATCGTCTCAAAGTTCTCTTCAAGTATGCCGATGTCACCATAGTGTCGATAAACATACCAGGGCAGGGTGACACAAATTCCGCTCCAGGCGGGTCCACCGCCGCCCCAGTAAGTAGGAGCGGTATACGGCAGATTACCGGCCTGCGTTGGGGCGTTTTGGTTCGTTGATTTTTCACCAAGGCCCCAGGCAGTCTCTTTGCCCTGTACGTCACGCCAATCCTGGGTCCATTTTGTGTAGAAAGCCCCCAGATTGTAATTGTTCAGCGCCGTCTGCGTTGTGGCGTGGGCATCGCCGCCGTAGCCCATTCGTTCACGCTGAGGGCAGTCGACAACATAACCACCGAGACTGAGATTTTCATAAGTCCACAGCACAATATTGTAAATGTCGTTAAGCAGCTTGTTGGAACACTCAAACCAGCCTGCCCGTTGAAAGTCGGTCCGCACCAGATAACCACGAATATCCTGTAAGGCAGGTTTGTATCCTAATCCTTTGATTAAGATCCACCTTCCTGAGCCGTAATTGAAACGGTTGCGAAAGGTGCCCTGCCTGCCGGGTCCGATGCGGTAGGCGCTGTGGAGCCGATGGCTTATTAACTTCTCTTTGCGTTCCGAGAATTGCAATTCGACAATGTCACCCTGTTGTCCCTTCACATCGAGCTCAACAAAACCGGCAAAATTTACTCCCATATCAACGCGATAGCCCCCGCTTTCGACTTTTTCGATGGCGGCAGGTTTGATTTTTTTGATACGGCGATTGGGCTCGACTATTTCAGCCGACAGCATTAGCTTGGGATGATACACTGTGGCCGGCTTCCAGCCCGTATCGTCCAAATCGGCACTGCACCAGTCTGGTAATTCCTTATTGGCATCATAGTATTCACCGCCGAAATTCGTAAACATCCATGTTCCTAACAGAACGTTCGGACTGGGATGGGTCTTCCACGTTTCGTCGGTGAACAAATGTTGGCTTTGCCCATCTCGCATTTCGATGTGGGCCTGAGCAATGACTATTGGTGTTTGTGGTTTGTCGTCAGTCTTGTACAGCGGGAAGATAGACCACGATGTGCCCAGCCATAGGCCAATCACGTTGCGGCCAGGTCGCAGATGATCGGCAATTTCGTAAGTCACGTAACGCGCCCGCTTTGTATGATCGGCCACGCTCGGCATCAGAACCGTATCTGTTACCTTATTTCCGTTCACATAGAGTTCATGATAGCCCACAGACGCTACGTACATCGTTGCCCACCTGGGCTTGTCTCTTAAGACAATTTCCTTACGAAACCAGGGATCAGACAGGTAGTTACCTTCCGGGGGCAGCTTCTTAACCTCAACGAACTGCCGATCCGTGCCTATCCATTTGGCTGACCAGTCTGACGGATTCAGCAATCCCATTGTCCATCGAGCTGATTTGCTCCAGGCCGAGAACACTCCGTGATTATCGCGTACCCGTACCTTCCAATAACAACGCATACCGGATGACAGGGCAGAGCCGTGATAGATAACGAGGTTTGATTGGTCAGACTTGATTTCGCCCGAATCCCATAGGTCGCCTCTGTCCCGGGCAAGCAATTCCTCCGAGCTGGCCACCAGAATATGGTAAGCCCTCTGTGCTTGTCCACGTGTTTTCTGTTCGGTTGCCTTAAGCTTCCAGCTAAGCCGCGGTCGCTTCACATCAATACCTAAGGGATTGGTCAGGTATTCGCACCGCAGGTCGGTCGGGGTTATGCTCGTGGTAACGAACGGAGCTCGTTGTCCGTAACCGCTACTCTCAGCAACTGCAACCATAGTATCTTTTCGTAATTCGAGTGTATTATTATCAGCCTGTATAGTTGCACAGAAGACAAGGAGCATCAATACTGTAACTGTTTTCCTTGAGTTTGACAGGCTCTCAAGCTGGAATTTTCCGTGCCTCGGTAGTCTTCTCCTTTTCATTTGTTTATCTCCCGTAACAAAAGTCAGCGACCACAACAACGTTTATATTTTTTACCACTTCCACAAGGGCAGGGATCATTTCTGCCGATACGGCTATTTGTGCCCCGGAAGGGAATGAACTGTGGCTCTTCTCCTACATCTTCATAAGCGATTCGTGAAGATGCATCTGCCTCAAGACAGAAATGAATAATAGATGCTGTCAAATCAGCTTTTTGCTCCGAGGAAGATTTGAGAAACTCATCAGGTCCTCCATCAAACCGCTGGTTCAGCAAATCAAGAATTCTTGTTAGTGTATCTGCGTCAACTGGCAGAGCTGCACCGGACGTCATCACAAAGTCTTCAAATGGGATAATCCTCGCGGCAATTACAACACCCTCTCCGGCTGTCTGGCTGAACCCAATGTCAACAAGGAGAAATCTTCTGTTGTTCAACAGGTCATGTGCCTGAATTCCGACTCCCTCCACAATACCTTCCACTTGTATAAGTGAGTAGTATGACTCTAACATTGCTTTGAGTACAACGTGTTCATCAGAATCAGGAGTTGGCGGATTCTCCATTATATACCGAGACACAGCATTTTCACCACCCTCATGATAATCATAGATACAGTAGTCGATCAAAACATCTGCTTCATGCTGTTCCTGGAAGACAAAGACACCCGATTTTGAAATCCCCAATTTTTCTGCACATTCCTTGAGCGCTTTCTTGGGCAGATAGCTCAGAAGAGCACTGTGTAGCCTTCGGTTGACCTTTCGAAAGTCTTTGTAGCGGTCAACCAGTTGAGAATATTCTGCTTCTGTAAAGTTTCTGTTCATCAGTTATGGCGCCTCATATATCTTTTGTGTAGATCACTTTACTATAGGGAGATAGCTCTGTCAACAGCCGAAGCAATCCAAAAAAATAGTAGACTTTTCGGAACTGGCGATTCGTCAACACTAAGAGCCCCCATTTCTGTCATTTAAACAACCAACAAAAAAGTCGAAACTGTGATTTTGAGCTGAAAAATAGGTCTGGATTTTGTCTCCGGTGGTCTTGTAACGCACACCTGCTTCAGGGACGACTAAAGACCTTAGGTAGCGGCCACCTATGAATAGCTCAGAGTCAAATACTAAAATTCCTGTTGCCGTAATTTTATTAGGCATCCTCGTTACGATTCTCCGCATTGGGCTTGATTTTTGGAGTCTTAAAAGGTAGAATAAGTTTTTGATTTAACAAGTATTTATCTAAGAGGAGTTTCGACCTTCTGAAATCCGCATAAATAAATGCACCCAACGGGAAGGTGAAACGGACATAAGAGAATTCGATTTGATTTACATTCGAGGGAAATAAAATGTTGAACAGGCGCACTTTTCTAAGACTTATTGGCTCGACAGCCGCTATGGCTGTTGCTACACCAGCTTTCTCAAAAAGACAAAGCAAACCCAATCTTCTGATCATTCACACCGATGAACACAACTTTCGCACCCTGGGCTGCTACCGCAAGACCCTTCCCGAAGCCCAAGCCTACGTTTGGGGTAAAAACGCCGTCGTCGCCACGCCCAACATCGACTGGCTTGCCGACAACGGTGCTATGTGCACAAAGTTCTACGCTACTACTCCCGTTTGCTCCCCTTCCCGCTCAGCTTTCGTTTCGGGCCGTTACCCGCAGAACACGCCGGTAACTACCAACGGGATTCCAATGAATGACGAGGTTGTTACCTTCGCAGAAATTCTTCGGAGGAAGGGCTATGCTACCGGCTACGCAGGGAAATGGCATCTGGATGGCCAAGGCAAACCACAATGGGCACCGCAGCGCAAGTTCGGCTTTGCCGACAACCGATATATGTTCAACCGGGGACACTGGAAACAGCTTGAGGATACAGACTCCGGGCCGCGGGTGAAAGCACGAAATGCAAAAGGCCTGCCCTCTTATGATGTAAAGGGTGCCGACGAAAAATCCTTCACCACGGACTTCCTGGCAGACAAGACCGTTGAATTCATAAATGAACACAAGAACGAGCCCTTCTGTTACATGGTCAGCATTCCCGACCCCCACGGCCCCAACACTGTTCGCCCACCATACGATACAATGTTCGATGATTTGAAGATCCAGGCGCCGGCAACCTTCTTCAAGCCCGACGAAAGCGTTCCGGGCTGGGGCCAGAAGCAGAAGAAGAGCTTTAACGGTGCATACATAGCAAAGTATTTCGGTATGGTAAAGTGCATCGATGACAACGTCGGAAAGATCCTCGATGTCTTGCGTACCCACAAACTGATTGATAGCACTATCGTCATCTTTACAGCCGACCACGGTGATATGTGCGGTGAACATGCCCGCGACAATAAGGGTGTCCCTTACGAAAGCTCAGCGAAGATACCCTTTGTTCTTTACTATCCGAACAAGGTCAAAGCGGGAACCGTTATCACTCGCTCGCTTGGCTGCGTCGATTTCCTCCCCACCATAATCAGCCTGATGGGATTCCGGACAGCAGGCAAAGAGCAGGGCCGCGACGCCTCCGAACTCTTCACCAAAGCAGACGCAGCAAAAAGATGGAAAGATATAACCTTCATGCGTGGAACCGGCAAAGGCGACAGTGTAAACTGGCTCGCCGCCGTCACAGCCCGCTACAAGCTCGTATTCTCACCAGAGGACAATCCCTGGCTCTTCGATCTCGAAAAGGACCCCGATGAGCTGACCAACCTCTTCCAGGATGCAGCTTATCGCGAGACCGTCCGTTTCCTTGCCAAGAATCTGATAGCGTATTGCCGCACATACAACGACCATTACGGCAGCGACCCCAAGATTAAATCCGACCTTACCTGGGCTGC
>CAZLIO010000098.1:0-9525 GCA_964559025.1 uncultured Pirellulales bacterium
ACATACCGCAATCGGAATTGAGACGATCGGAGCCTTGTTGACATAAATCGCCAGACTATCGAGGTATGTGGCGACTGCTGGAGCAACCTTGCCCAAAACGATTCCACCTACGATACAAAGCCCCACCCAGATGGTCAGATACTTTTCAAAGATATTCAGGCCCTTGCCCTGCTTCCGAGATGCATTGTCACTTGTCATATACGATTACTCCCTGCTTACCGGCTATTTCTTAAATGCCGTGACGTCAACACTAACAACATAATCGCTGATTTTCATCCCTTCCGGCAGATATTCCATCACCTGCTTATAAATCGGGTCGTTGCAATCGACCATCACATCGATGTTGTATGTTTTTTCAGTAACCTCGATATCCTTCAGGCCCGCCTGTTTTGCCATCGTTATTGTCTCATCGATCAGCACCGCGCCGGCCACACAGCTAACCAGCGCCGCGGCAAACTTTAAGACTTCTTCAGGCAAAGGCTTTTTCAAAGCGAGGTCGGAAATACACGCCTTGCCGCCCGGCCTTAACACCCGGCCAATCTCCCGCCAGACCTGCTGTTTGTCCGGCGAAAGATTAATCACACAGTTCGAGATTACCACATCGACACTACCATCCGCTGCGGGAAGATGCTCTATCTCGCCCAAACGAAACTCAACATTATTTAGTCCCGTCTTTTCCGTAAATTTCGGAATGCCCGCCCTTGCCTTGCTTACCATTTCAGCGGTCATATCGACCCCGATGGCCCTGCCCTCCGGGCCGAGCTTTTTCGCCGCAATAAAGACGTCGAACCCGCCGCCGCTGCCCAAGTCCAGAACGACCTGGCCGGGCTTGAGATTCGCAATAGCGGTCGGATTGCCGCAGGATAGCCCCATGTTCGCCCCTTCCGGCAAAAGCTCGAGCTCCTCGCCAGAATAACCTATCCCCGCGGCAAGCTTCTCCGGTGCCGATGAACCGCAGCAGCCCGAACCGCCCTGTGCTATCTGACTATACCCCTCCCTGACCGTTTCTCTGATTTTCTCATCCGGCTGACTCATAATAAAACAACCTAAAATTTATTTTTTTAATTCTTCAATAAGCTCATCCATCTGGCCGGCAGCGCCTTTCCGGACCATTTGACCTGCCTCAAAGGCCTGCCGAATCTCAGCCTCGTCGATTTTCATCTCACGCGCCTTTGCAACATGATACTTGACACAGGTCTGACAATTCGCGGATACCGAAGCCCCTATCGCGATGAGCTCTTTGATATTTGCATCAAGCATTTTACTATTTCCTCTCTTAATTATTTTGTATGTTAATCGTCATTTTCAATATTTATTCTGTGAATTGTCTGTATTTGTTTCAGTAGCAGGATGTTTTCTTTTCTCAGCCGTTTTCTTAATACGCTCCATCAACGCCTGTATTTTCTCGCGCTGAGCTTGTTCTTCATCACTCTTTGGTGCCATTGACGGCTGAGTTACTTTCCAGGTAATCTTGCCGCTCACAGGCGCCTCTGGGTATGCACCTACATCGTAAAGCTCATATTCTCTGAATGAGGTGGGTTTCTCCTGATAACAAGAACAGACGGCCTGCTGTAAAACCTCAAGCGAACCTTCATTGACAAGGTCTATTATGGTAACTTGATTGCGAAAACGCTCCACAAACTCATTAGAAATATTGAAAAGGTACGGAGTGGGCGCCCCGGCTCCGATGATACGCTTTCGCTCATCCAGACCATTCTTCGCCAGCGCCAGGATCGCATCACCCACCAGATGCCCTGGAGATTCCGGGCCGCATACAACCAGATATCGGATATTCGGATTCGAAACAACATTACAAATAACTTTTTCCAAGCCGATATTCTCTGTTTGAAGCGTCCCGGCAAGCGCCGCTCCGCTTTCAACAGCCAGTCTGACCAATTTCTCGATGTCCGGAGGTGTTTCCTCGCGCATCCATCTCAGAATAACAACAACCGCAACCGGCGAATAGTCATTGCCCCGAAGGTAACAACCTTCTTCCGGCGGGTACTCGGACGCCGGTGCGATTTTTCTTATAGAACACATTGACATTATTCTCTAATTGCCAAGAGCCAAATTAAAGTTACTTTTATAACGAGCCTACAGCTTTTCTTTAACCTTTGTCGCCTTTGTTTCCGGCAAGATTAACCAACAATGCCAGTTCGGCTACCCTGCGACCAAGATTGCGGGCCGTTTTAAGACCAAAGGTGTCCGCCTCGACTCCTCCTTCGCCGCCACTGACAAGCGTCGCACCAAAATGGGCCGTGTCCTTGCCTTCGCTGACACATATCATGTCGTGGCACAGCAAAACCGTCCGGACCGCCTGTAAGGTGATTTCCTGCCCGCCATTGCGCATACTCCCTACGGCCAGTGCGCCACCAACCCGGTTACGGAAAATCCAATTATTAAAACGAAACATACCACAGCGGTCGAGAAACGCCTTGCATTGAGCGGTCATCATCCCGAAGTAAACCGGCGTGCCAATAATCATCCCGGCAACCTCTTTGTCCGCCAAAACCGGAATTAATCCGGTAAAATCATCTTGAATGCTGCATTTAAGTCCTTTTTTGCATTCCATACAGGCGTTGCACGGCCGGATGTCTAAACCAGCCAGCTCGATTAATCTGGTATCAATCTTGTTGCTCACCTCCTGAGCGGCTTCCAGACATATCTCCAGGGCCTTGTAAGTCGTTTTGCCTTTACGCGGACTACAGCTTATGCCAATAATCTTTAACTTTCCCTGGCTCTGCCCCATGGCCGGTGATACTCCTGCGGAAATCGCTCCCGCTCCGGCTATAATTCCTGTAGTAAGAAATCCTCTGCGATCCATAATTTTGTCTCCTTTACAGTCTTGAACAATTAAATTCGTCGGGATATTGTTTTTCCTGTCTATCCCCAAAATACGCCGAAGAACATTCCCACAATCGTGGACATCACAACTACGAGCAGAATAAAAACAATCGTTTTGCTGTTTCCAATAACTTTCCGAATAACCAGAATGTTCGGAAGTGACAGAGCAGGCCCTGCCAGCAGCAGCGCCAAAACCGGCCCTTTATGCATCCCCAGCTTCATCAGGGCCTGTGTGATGGGAATCTCCGTCAGAGTGGCGAAATACCAGAATGCACCGATTACACTGGCTACGAGGTTGCTGCGTAAACTGTTGTCACCCACCCACTTCGCTACCTGTTTTTCCGGCAGCAGAACGCTTACGAAGCCGACAACAAAAACACCGCCAAATAATAGCGGCACCAGAAGCTTGGCAAACTCCCACGTATTGTGCATCCATTCGCTAAGCTCATCCCGCTCAAACCACCGCCAGGCCATCAGCCCCACAAGCAGCCCCATCAGGCCCGCCAGATACCATTTTATGTGATGGACGGATATGACCCAGGTCTTCTGTTCCTGCATATCGGCTATCTCGGTTTTCTGTAATTCTATCTTGTCCCCGGTTTTATCATCACCCAGGTCCTCTTCGAGCTGAAAGCGTATGGCGTCCTTCGTCTCGTGAATGACAACGGCTTTGAACCGGCGGCCGTCGGCGGTTTTCACAGCAACGTTGCCGGGATTGAACCAGTCACTGAATACGAGAAACAGGACCATGCATGCAAGAAACAGGGCGGTCTTGCCGATACGACGACGAGGTTTTTCCGGCTCAGGCATTTGCAGGGCGGCTTCAACCTTTGCCTGCTCGCCTTTGCGAAATACTGATGCCATAAGCAATCCGATAATCACGGAGAAGCTCACAGCCCCGATGAACCTGCCCGCTCCGATTGAAAAACCCAGAACGCGGGCGCTCAGAAAAATGGCAAGGACATTTATGCCGGGCCCGGAGTAAAGAAAGGCCGTGGCAGGCCCCAGGCCGGCTCCAAGATTATATATCCCCGCAAACATAGGCAGCACGCTGCACGAACAAACCGCTAAAACGCATCCGGCCACCGACGCCACGGCATAGGCCAAAACAGGATTGGACTTCGGCCCGAGATATCGCATAACGGAGGTCTGCGACAGAAACGTGATAATAGCTCCGGCTATAAATAACGCCGGTACCACGCAGGCCAACGTGTGATTACGCACATACCACTGAAGCAGCCGGAATGCCTCCTGAATCGCCTCCTGAATCTTAGGATTGCCTAACGGCAGAGCGTAAGCCACAACAAAAATTGTAATCAGCGCGGCAAATATCTTCCATTCTTTACTCATGGTTGTTCTCTTCTCAACGGTTCATAGCAAAACGCCCCGGCTACAGGGCCCTAAGCAACCTCTCGTTATCTTGAGCCTGCTGTTTTAATACACGACTTACACACGAAAAGAAATCCACGATACAGGCACATTTCAGCCTGTATATGACTTTGAGCCCCTCTTTGCGGTACTCTAACAAGCAGGCATTAAGCATTACCGAAAGATGCCGTGAAACATTCGACCTTTCAGAGCCGATATGCTCCGCAATGTCACAGACACATTGCTCTCCGTCTTTGAGAAAGTTCACAATCGCTATTCTCAACGGATGCGCTATCGCCTTTGCGACTTCCGCCTGCCTTTCAAATAATAATTGCTCACTTTTATTTAACATTTTTCAGCTCCTAAACTAAATTACTATGTGATTATATACTCACATAGTTATATAAAGTTCTGGCAAAATCAACAATTTTTTCGGAATAAAATCCCCCCATATACTCCACAGGCCGGGCTAATATTTTTTTCTGAACCTTGCGGCGGGTATGTTTAGCAGCTTGCGGTACTTTGCAACGGTGCGCCTGGCTAATTTTTTGATGCCCAACTCTGCCAGTTTCTTGCGTATCTGCTCGTCATTTAAGGGCTTGCTTTTGTCCTCGGCGTCGATAATCTGCTGTAGTTTAGCCCTTATGGCTTCCCAGCTTAAACCTGCACCGTTAATATCTTCGGTGCCGCCGCTAAAGAATTTCCGCAGAGGCAATATCCCCCAGGGACACTGCATGTATTTGCCGGCGACGGCCCTGGAGACAGTGGCCAGATGAACACCAACATCCTTTGCGACTTTCGACATCGGCAGAGGCCGAAGATACAACTGCCCCTTTTCAAAAAAATCCCTTTGGAACTTGACTACCGCCTTCGTTACCTTCAGCAGCGTATTCTTTCGCTGCTCTATCGCATCTATAATCCACTGGGCGGAGCGCAGATTGTTCTGCAAAAACTTTTTTGTTTTTTCTGCAATCATGGCATCTTTTGCCATTTTTGCATAGTAGTCATTTACTCTCAATCGCGGCAAATCATAATCAGCCAGACGTACGGAATACTGGCCCGAATTATTCAACGATTCCACTATCACATCAGGAGTAATGGGATGGTTCCGGTCCCGCCCGACCTGCAAGCCGGGCGAGGTGTCAAGTTTACTCAGACGCGCAATGGCCTGGTTGATCGCGTCGATGCCACAATTCATTTTTTTCGCGATATCCGGCAGACGATTGTCAAGCAGCGCATCCATATGCCCGGCAATCAGGCGAGATTCAAAGCTCATATCTTCGCTGCTTTGCGCCATCTGGATAAGCAGACACTCCCTCAGGTCCCTTGCGCCGACACCCGCAGGCTCTAATTTCTGCACAAGCTCCAGCGCTTCCTTCAAATCATCGATTGTGAAATCACCCCTGTCCTTGTTGTGTAACTGTTCCAATCTTACAGTGAGATACCCCCTGTCGTCGATATAATCTATAATCATATCGCCGGCTTTTTTCACGGCCGGCTCGGCATCCACCATACGCCACTGCTCTGCCAAATGTTCGTGCAGCGATTGAGGAGGAGCGGCGGTATTTTTTATCGCCTCAAGTTTTTTGTCCGGCTCGCCACTGTAAACCCGCCTCCGGAAAGGACCCGCCTCGTCCATATAGTCTTTGAAGCCGTCACCCAGACTCTCAAGGCGTTCGAAATCTCCAACTTTATTGTTGTCTGTGTCAACAACTAAGTCTTTCTCGTTTATGTCTTCCTGAGGCTGTTGTTCGGTAGAGTCGGTATCTTCTGGATTTACAGGCTCGGTCATTTCTAAAACAGGATTGCTGTTAAGCTCCTGTTCTATTCTTTCCTGAAGGGCAAGGATTGGGAGCTGGAGAATCTCCATCGATTGTATCATATGCGGAGCAAGCTTCATTCTCTGCTCCATCCGCATCTGTCCTCTCATTTCCAGCTTCATAACAATACCCGAATTATTTTATCTTTTACCTTCCGTCTTTTGTTCTTTTACCCTTCTATCTGATATCCTGATCCCTGATACCCTGCACCCTGATTTTCTGTTAACCTGATAACCTAATCTCTAATCCACTAATTCACTAATTCTGTCTTCTGTATATCATAGACGCACAGGAGAATTTCGTCAATATTTGAGGAGTAATTGAGAAACTTTAAAAACAGAGGGAAAAATTACTCTAATTCCCGTCTGCCGATTATAGCATCGGTAAGCATTTTGCCGCTTGCATATTCGATAGTGCTGCCGGTGGGCAGTCCCCTTGCCAGCCGGGTAATCTTCACGTCGGCGGTTCTAAGCAGCGAGCTTATATAAAGTGCCGTGCCGTCGCCGGCCATATTAGGATTGGTCGCCATTATCACCTCTTTTACATCACCTTCGCGTATCCTCTCAAGAAGCTGCTCGATACTCAAATCGCCCGGCTCGATTCCTTCAAGCGGTGCGATATGACCGCCAAGGACATGATAGACCCACTTACAGGCTCCGGTTTTCTCAAGGTTTACGATATCTTTTGGCTGCTCCACAACGCATATCAGACTCTTATCTCGTCGTTGGTCGGAACAGATTTGGCAGATTGGTTGTTCCGAGAGATTGTAGCAAATTTGGCAGTGTTTAATCTTGTTCTTGACATCCCGGATTGCCTCGGCAAGCGCCATAGCTTCTGTTGGCCCGGCCTTCAATATATAAAAAGCCAGCCTCTCAGCCGTCTTCGGCCCAATCCCGGGGAGCTTCTCAAACTCCTCGATAAGTTTGTTCAAAGTTTCAGTATAAACGCCCATAATTCATAAATGCTTTCCTGTCATTCCTGCGCAGTATGTCTTTAGCCAGACAACCGAATCAGCAGTTTCCTTATGTGGCACGGGCTTCCAGCCCGTGAAAACACGGCCAAGATGGCCGTGCCACCAATAAAACAACTGAGGCTAAACACATACCCTGCGCAAGCAGGAATCCAGTTTTGTAGGGTGGGGCTTGCCCCATCATAATTCTTTGTTTATCAGTCTTCTTCGATACCGGTTATTGTTGCGTCCAGGCCCATAAGGACCGTCTTTACGGCGGGGTCGTTAATAAGCTCATTTCTTCTTTGGCCGCTGGTCTTCGGCTGCTTTGCAGTCGGCTCGCCTTGTACCTGCTCGTCGGGAGCGGTTTCAAACTTCAATCTTACAGGCGTTGAGAGCTGCTCGCCCAATAAGGCCTGGATTTGCTCGGCTCGGCCATTGCTCTCGCACATTCTTTTCTGCATTTGAGCCGATGCACCGAACTCAAGCGTCAAGACACCATCCTCAAATTGAGCCGGCACAGCAGAGCTTAGCAGCCCGCCGGTACTCGGCCCGAGCTTGGTGGTAATAACTCCCAAGAGACTCTGCCAATTGTCCTGTATCGAGTGTATATCAGTCAGTCCGGACAAATCGGCCGGCCTGTTGATTTGCGATTTGGGTGGCTGGGCTATGGCCTTGATGGGTATGTTACGGCCGAGCGGCCGCTTTTTTTTTATGTTTGGCGATGCGCCTGCCTGCAATCGCGAAAGAAGCTCATCCACATTCAGGAAGTGCTCGCTTAAGGCAAATCGCAACAGCGATGCCTCTAAAAGTGCCCGGCTTGTATCGCTGTTTTTGATGGCCCATCGCAGCTTCTCCAGCGTTGAGATGTTGTAAACAAGCCCGGCAATATCAAACTTTTCAGCTAATTCGCGGGCCCGCTTCCGCTGCTGGCCGGTCAAAATCACAAGCTCACTCTGCGGGCCTGTGGATTTGACCACCATCAAATCTCGCATATAATCAATAAGCGAATCAACGACCTGAACCTCACTTATACCGGTACTGATTAAATCCTCTATCGCGGCAAGTGTACCGGCCGCATCGCTGTCGCCGATTTGCCCGATGAGGTTCCAGATTTTTTCGCTGTTCGGGCAGCCTAAAAACTCCTCAAGTAACCGGCTGCTTAACGGCTCGATGCCGGTGCTAATTAATCTATCCAGCAGACTCAGGGCATCTCTCATCGAGCCGTTTGCCATTTTCGCTAACGGCAGGACCAGATCCTCCTCATACTTTATCTTTTCTTGTTCGAGTATGAACTTCAACTGCCCGGCTATCGAGGCAGGCCCTATATTGTTGAAATCAAATCTCTGGCATCTCGATTGGATTGTCAGGATGACCTTGTTAGGCTCGGTGGTGGCGAAAATAAACTTGATATGACTGGGCGGTTCCTCCAATGTCTTTAGAAGTGCATTAAAAGCAGAAACAGTGAGCATATGCACTTCGTCGATAATATAAATCTTAAATCTTGAACGCGCCGGACGATATATAACATTCTCACGAAGCTCACGAATCTCATCCACTCTATTGTTTGACGCACCGTCTATCTCGATGACGTCGATATCTTCGCCGATGTTTATCGCAACACAACTGTTGCACTTACAGCACGGCTCTGTGGTAGGCTCATCAACGGCAAGGCAATTGAGCGCTTTTGCCAGCACCCGGGCCATAGTGGTTTTACCGACGCCGCGAGTGCCTGCAAAAAGGTAAGCGTGCGCGACCCTGTCGGTCTTGATAGCGTTTTTCAGCGTCTGAGCGATAGGGTCCTGGCCGATGACATCATCGAACGTCTGTGACCTGTATTTTCTTGCAAGAACTGTGTAAGCCATTTTCAATCTATTATTTATTATTTTCTATTTAATATTTTTCATTGTTTTCCTTGAAGAGATAAAAATAGACGTAAGTTCTTCTCCCTCGTTGAGTAGCGGAGCTACCTGTTTTTCATTGAGTAGCTTCTCATCAATAATAAATTCCAACCAGAAACAAGATTCATCAACCTCTTCTATAACAATGCTCAATTTAGAAACGAAACTTGCTTTCGACTGTGCAACACAAGCTGCCCTATAGTTTGACGCTACAGAAGTTGAGCATTTAATCAATTGTCTCCTGATATGATCACCAAGCGGACTTTGCGACAACGCAAGAGCCAGCTTCACACAACGATGTGCAAAATCCTTGGTTCTCTTTTTTAGTTCTTCACGATCCAAAACACTTCGTTAAAATAATAAATTGAAAATAATAAATAGTAAATCAAAAGGTGGCCGGGTTTACTCACGGCACAACCAAGCTGCACGCTCATGGCTGCTCGGTTCCCCACCTGACCAGATTCATGGGCTTGGCTTGCGTATGACCGGGCTCCAGTACATCCGTAGTATAGTAGAAAAAATGGCAATTTCCACAAAAATTTTAAATTGACATTTTCGCCGGCAATGGTAAATTCCGTAGTCGGTTATCAGTATCACAAAACCGCTGTCTTTTGGCGGAATAAATATGGATACATACGCTTCT
>CAZLIO010000099.1:0-9522 GCA_964559025.1 uncultured Pirellulales bacterium
TGCGATTTCGGCGTGCATATTATTAGGCACACAAATGTCAACCTGGTCGATGTTGTCGTCCTCGATAACCTTGCGCCAGTCGGTGGTGTAAGACTTGTAGCCCCACTGGTCGGCGAAGTCTTTGGCTACATTCTCCTCCAACCCGCAGACTACCTGCAAAACCGGCTTATAAGGCACATCAAAAAAATGATTAACCTGGCTGTAGGCGTTAGAGTGTGTCCGGCCCATAAAGCCGTATCCAATCAGTCCAATATTAAGTTTTTTAGTCATTGTATTGATTCCTTATTTAAGTTCTTAGGCTAAAAAAAGCATATGTTAAGCACCAATTCCGAATTCACAACTAAGACGTCCACCCGTGCGCCGCCCGCACTTTGAGCATCACATCGAGGATCGCGTTCCACGTATCCTGCGTTTCGAGCATCGCGTTGGAGAACATGCACCCGTCCCAGCAGATGTGCTGGATGCCGCGCGCCGCGGCGTCCTTAAGCCAGTAGCCTGCGCAGCGGACGATGTCGAGCTTGCCGTTGGGGTCGTCGGCTGGGCAGTGCTTGCCCGTCTTGTCATGCGAGCCAGCGCCGTGTACCTCGCCGTCGTTCTGCGCCACGTGGAAGTCGATAGTCCAGGGCCGCAGCTTGTCGACCATCGTTTCGTAGGCGGCGTAGAACTCCTCGTCCGAATAGCCGGGCTGCACCAGCGCATGTTCCGGCGCATTGTAGCCCATCAAGTACAGGAACGTGTGAGCCATATCGGCCTGGAAGCCAAGCGTCTCCGGCATTCCGACGGCTTCCAAGAGATCGAGCGTGTCCTTCCAACTGTGCAGGCCAGCCCAGCAGATCTCGCCCTCTGCGGCCAGACGTTCGCCGTGGTCGGCCGCGATCTTGGCCGCTTCGCGGAACGTCTCGGCGATCTTCGCGGTGTTTGCCTTTGGGTCTTCGCCCCATTTTTCGACGCCGAATTCCGCCGAGTCGATGCGGATCACGCCGTACTTGCGCACACCATGCTCGTTGAACACGCCGGCGATGCGGCATGCCATGCGCACGGCGCTGAGAAACTTCTCGCGAGCCGCTGCATCCCCCATCGCCGAATCGCCGATCGTGCCGGGCCAAACCGGGGCGACAAGCGAGCCGACATTAAAACCGTACCCCTGAATCAGGTCGGCGATCTTCTTCAGTTCGTCGTCGCCGGCGTTAGGATCGGTGTGCGGCAGGAAAAGGAAGTAGTCAATCCCGTCGAACTTCTGGCCGTTCACCTCCGCACCGGCGGTCAATTCGAGCATCCGTTTGAGACTGATCGGTGGCTCCTGGCCCGGTTCATTTCCTTTGCCGACCAGCCCGGGCCACATGGCGTTGTGAAGTCTGGGAAGGGTATCCGAACTCATCTTTAGCTCCTTTCTGGTTCAGTAGTGTTCATGATAAATATTGCCTTGCCTTCTCGTGGGCCAACTCAACCGCGCCGCCTGAGAAGCATTTCCTTCTGGCCTGGCTGGCGGTTACCCTCGAGGGCAAATACTTTGCCGCCCGAATAGACTTCCGGGCCTTGCAGTATAACATTTTGCAGCTATTTATGAATAATACAAGAATATTTTTTAGAGATTTCCTCGGGCATCCGGAGCCTTCGCGAGTCAAGCTCGGAATGAGCGAAACAAACCGCAGGTGTACCGTTAACTAACCAAGAATAATATCGTCCAACCCGCGTTTCGGCACGTGGTGTTTACCCTCGCTGCCGCGCCAGTACTTGATATCACCGGCAGCATCAAGGGTCTCGATTACAACCTGCTCTTTGGGTTTACCAAGAGCCAAAACAAGAAGTATCTCGTAACGGGATGGTATATCCAGAGCTTTGCTGAGCTTCTGCCTTTGCACCGTACCAATCATGCATCCACCCAGACCTTTCTCTGTTGCACCTAAGAGAATGCTTTGGGCGGCTATCCCATGTTCACAGCCAAAAGACCGACTTATCTGGGTATCGCCGAGTATGATTATGTATGCAGATGGTCTCTCGCCTTCGCACGGGCCCGGCCATTCTTTGAGATAGCTAGCCCAGCCAAGATGCGGAAATATCAAAGCATTCTTCTGAGGCTCGCAGGAAAGGATATATTTTAATGGCTGTAAATTAGCCGCCGACGCTGAAAGTCTCGCAAGGTCAACAAGCTCTCGCAACATCTCGTGTTCCACAGCAACTTCCTGGAGAAAACGCCTATAGGTCCTATTCTGCATTACGTAATCTCTTATCATCATAATCTCACCTGTTCAAACGACGTTTTTATTTGTCTTGCTGTTGAATAGTTACGTCGAGCATCTGGTTTTCAGAGAGGACCAGCTTTTTCTTCAGGGTAATCTCAAGCCGGCCGTCCTTAAGCGTATAGTCGTTTTGAACGGGTTTGTCTGCCGCTGTTACAGAAACCTTCACCGACCGGAAATTATCAGGAACGGCAAAAGCAAGAGATTTCACACTCAATTGTCCCCATCGCAGCTCGATTCGTTCGCGTTGTATTTTGCCGTCTCGTTTTTGCAGAAACAATCCCCAGCCCTCGGCGGCTGTGAAGGCTGCGCGGAAGTCCTCAGGCGTTATCCTTGGAGCAAAGCCCAGATGTCCCTTCGGCCCGTGGTATTCATAGCCTGAAAGGGCCATATAGACCCCCCAGCTTGCCATTGCCCGCGCGTAGTGGTCGCCGCACTCAACCTCATTAAACGGATTATGCTTGGCCGGATGATAACGCTCGTGGATGCCGCGGCAAATTGCAAGTGCCTCGTTAACCATACCTTCCCAGACCATATGACCGGCCACCTGATACTCGATGCCCGTCCAGACCTCACTTTTGTAGCGAACGCCGTCTGCGAGATACGGACTCTTGGGCCAGGTACAGGTAAACAGGCCCGCCTCACCCGGCTCGGCAAACCAGCGCTCCGGTTGGTGCTCAGCATTGTACGGCCCAACATCCGGCGCCCAGTTATACTTCCAGACCGACTGAAGTGCCTTTTTGACATATTCCGGCGGATAAATGTAGCCTAAGCCGAGCTGATGTGCCCAGCCCTGGCCGAAAAGCTGGTCCGATAGGCACCCCTTTGCATACTGATATTTAGGATGCTTCTTAAGGTCAACAAGCTGAATGAAGTATTCACCGTCCCAGAGACGCTCAACGCTCAGTCGGCTGCCGCTTTCGAATATCTTTCGGCAGCGTTTGGCGAACCGCCCGTCGCTCATATCTTTTGCCATTTCTTCGCCGGCGCGAAGCGCAGCTAAATACAGCGAGCCGACAAACGTATTGGGGCCCTCGAAGTTGATGTCGAAAGTATTGTGCTGACTGTTCTCGATAAGGCCGTCATCGTTGCCATCCTGGGCGATGGAGTACTCCAGGGCCTTTTTGATGCGCGGCCAGTTGCGCTTCAGAAAGGAATTGTCGGCGGACATCTGGTGCTCGCGATAGGCCTTGAGTATTGTGCCGCATTGTCCATCGGCGGCGTAAGCGCGGTTGCTTCGAAATCCAACCAGACCGCTCTCGGAGTCGAACCCCTCACCAAAGTCCTGCGCTTCCCTGGCGCTGCGCTCAAGCTCCGGGAAAAGACGGGCCGGAGCATGGGCATAGTTCCACACGTGGGTACAGGTACCGGGGCAGCAGCCGACGCCCTCCCACGCCCAGAACCGGCCGTTCTTCCACCACTGGCACGTCCCTGTCGCAAGATTGCACACAGTGGAATGCAAGCGGAAAAGCAGCCATCGAGGCAGCGTGCTGTCCCCGTAGTAGGTATTATACCACTTGGAGGTATTGCCGGCAAGCCGCCCATAGTCATCGAGGACATAATGAGCAACCTCGGCAGCACTATTGAAGCGGTTGGCATACTCATGGCCGTTCGGATGGTTGGGAAAGAACCACGCCAGCACAAAAATGAAAGCGTGTTTGCCGCCGGGCGCCAATCCTACGGTACGAGTAGCCAGAGCCGTACTATGTCTCTCGGTAACAGGCCAGGCAGCATTCTCCTCGACGTTAAAATCTGCAGCCCAATCTCCGAGAAACGAAAGAAGCTGGCGGACATCCTGAGACGAAGCTCCCTCTTCCTCAAAAGCCAGGACCAGCGAGCCATAATCAGCAAGTTGCTCGAGCGGACCCATCTGCCCTTGCTGTGGCTCATCCGATAGTTCAATCTGGTCAACGCTAATATGCCCCCAGCCGCCTGAGAACCGGTCCAATATCAGAATTTGTGCCGTTTTATCCTCGAATTCCTGAACGTTCCAGAAATACCACTCGAGCTTCTCGTTGTTTTTGCCGGTTGCGGTGCGTACCAGCTTGCCGTCAACAAACAAATTAATGCACGTCTGACCTGCATGACTACCACCGCCAATCAGAAAGTTGATAAACTTCCGTGAGATTTTGAAAGGCGGTGACATCAGTGTGCCACCGGGCTTGTCTCCACCAAAAAAACTATTGACAAATCCCTTGCCGAGAAATCCGCTCACCTTTTGCTGATTTGGCAGCGTGCCCTTGACAGGACCTTTCCCGAAAGCCTCTCCGTTTACTTTCCAGCTGCCAAAGTCCGGGTCCTCGAAGTCGGCCAGGACAATTTTCGGCCGAGGGGCCAGGGCAACCTTGGGTACAGGTGCCTTCTCTGCCGTATGCACAATCAACGTCCGCTCGTTTTCATTGACGACCCGGCTTCGCCGCTGGGCATGAACGGACTTTGCTGAATCAATGCAAACCGCGTTCTCAAGCCATCCCAAAACACCGGCCTGAAGGTTTGACTCGGAGATATTCTCAACGACAACATGAAACAGCGTGGCCGGAAGGGCAGAATCTTTTGCATTAAGCGGAATAAAAATAGAAGAGGCCGTCACCGCAACCCTTACAGGTAATCCTTCTTCACGGTACCGAACGATACCAATAGGGTATAAACCGACAAACTCTACAGTCCCAAAATCTTTGTTTAAAGACCTCACAAAAACCTTGTCTGCTTGTTTCATAATGACTGCAAAGCCGGAATCCACAGGCGAGCTCGGACGGTAGGTACGGTAACAATCCCGACCGTATCCTGTGAAAATATGCTTGTTGAAGATTTGCCAAAGGCCGAGAGTTCCGTCACCACGCAGATAGAGCTGACCTGTTGTGATGCCCCCTACCGGCATGCCAATCGTCTCAAGCTCCTCACCGCGATAGACCTCCTGCTGGCCACGCTCAAAAAGACGCTGCACCGCTTCCTGTGTGAGCTTTTTGTCCACGGGAACAAGATGTTCGGCTTGCTGCTCCCCTGCCTCGGCTGTGCTGTGAACCGTCACAAAAAAACCGCAAACTACAAATCCAATTATGGTCATCCGGAATTTTCTCATCTTTCATTTCCTTTCTTTTGTATTAACGAGATAATTATAGCTCTAAATAATCTTAAAACACAGTTTGTCATTCTGAGCGCAGCGAAGAATCTCTCATGCCAACCAATGAGACCCTTCGCTTCGCTCAGAGCTTGTCCTGAGCCTGCCGAAGGAGTGGCGGTTTAGATAGCTTTTAACGTTTTCGCGCATTGCCAACCACACCTTCAAGTTTATTTGCCAGCAAAGTCGGCTCCACAATATGCAGATTATTCAAAAGAGGCTCAGTATATTTGATGTCCCCGTACTCGGCCTGGTTGAAATGATGCTGTTTGCCCACGTGATTATTCCAGTCCACTCCTTCAGTCAAAAAACCATACGGGCCATGATGGTGTTTAGCTATCGCCCGCAGGATAGTAAGCCCATCGGCAAGGTACGATTTGTTGTTAGTATCGATATAAGCTTCGATATACGCCAATGACGCCTCCGCGTTTTCCCACAGGTAAGCCGTGTCCCAGCTTTTCTCCATAAAGAGCAGTCCTTTGGTCCGCACGCCGTTTCTGTCCTCTTTCATCTTAAATTGCTCCAGGCCGGCAAGACATTTTTCATAGGCAAAATCACGGATTGTCTTCTCATCGAGTAGCTTGGCCGCCTCTCGCAGAACACGGAACGCCACAGAGTATGCAACATTTTCATGTTCGTCATAAGTGTCATGATTAATACTGCCGAAGAATCCGCCCGCTTCGATGAAGATGTTTGTCTTTTGTCTGACTATTTCTCTATAGTCTGCAAGTCCTCGCCTTGTAAGTCCCGTATATAACTGAATAATGAATAGTCCGTCACCACTTTTCTGGAATAAGATATCTGAGTCACCGTATGCATTCTTGGGGTAATGCTTCCCGCCGGGTTCACAGCGACGGGGAAACCACCCGTTCGATGTGGACTTCACATTCATGTTGAGCCATTCTGCCGTCTTTAGAGCCGCGCCTCGCATTTTGCGCCTTCGTTCACCATCAAGCTGGTCGCTAAAAATAAGAAGCTGATATGCGACCTTCGCCATCGAGCCGGGGCAGAACCAGTTATTCTTGTGCTGATAGTTAAGACAGAATCGATTAGTAGTGGTCTCCCGGTAGCCGGTTATGAATCCGGTTTCGTATTCGATAAATCCATCCTCCAATACATGGTCCAGCAGCGAAAGAGCTTTCTGGGCCAGAGATGGATTTCTGATATGCCTGGCAAACAAATAAATTTCATAAGCACCGCCGACCGCATTTGCCGCCCAGCCCGGCCCTTCAAGATTACCAAAATCATGCCAGCCCATTACATTGCCATCTTTGTCAACAAAGCTTGACTTACTACAGAGATGACCCTTGTAAGGTATCAACGTGAACTCCGCAAACCTGACTGAATCACGCACAGAATCAAGAATCGTATAGGATGGCTCCTCCGGCAGATAGAAACCGGACTGCACTTCTTCCAGCTTAAGGTAATCAAGTCCGAACATATACTTCTTCACGGCTTTTTCATTTGCTCCAACAATCTCAACCCTCAATGTATGCTGACCCTTTCCGAGTTTATGAATACCCATATCCAGAACGCCGGTTGGTATCACCCCGTTGTTGAAAAGGTCAATCGGCCCGCCGAGCTTCTCACCATCCAGATAAAGCTGCACTACGCCATAATCAATCGCCTTCGTAAGCTGCATCTTCAGCTTATACGCCCCGGTTTTTTTAACCGGCACAGACAGGTTCAGCGTATCACCCGGCTTGCCCTCAATCCACCAAAGATGCGCCTCATTACTCCAGTTCATGCCGAACCCGCTCAAGTCCTGCCGAGCTGCATTCCCGCCTGTTTTCGCAAGGATCTTCATCTTTTCGCCTTCTATTGCACCTTTGACCCTAAATATCTTGATCGGACCCCAGTATCCTGTCCGCTCAGTAACGGGCGTCGGTTGATACGGGTCCGCCTGACCCGCAGCCTGGTACCAGTACGAAGTGGCGGCATAAAGTGTCGGCTTGCTATTCGGATAGTATTTCTCAATCGCGGCCTCGAAGGATTTTTGGAACGGCACATTATCGGTTATGTGCCAGCGGTTCACGCAGACGTGCCCGCGGTTACCCATACTTATCGTCTGATTGTGATAGCAGTTACTAAACAGCGTCGGATCGCACCAGGCATAGCCGAAGTAATCTTCGGAGCCGGTGCCGAACGTAGAGGGGAATTTCTCGCCATCGACGAAAAACTTCTCGTCCCCTTCACCCCACCATCCGCCTCTGGGGTTCCACACGTGCAGCATCACGCCGCAGTAACGTCCCCGCCCTTTCGTCTTGAGCATAGTCCAGTCGATTGCTCTGCGCTCAGGCTCTTCAGGCAGAAATACATCACGATGCCACTTTGCATGGAATCTTCCGAGATTCTTAATTGGCTTTGTAAGCGGAGCATGTGTAATCGTAAAAGAAGCCGCGCGTTTTTTATCTCCGTCATTGGTTAATTTTATCAAGGCACTTTTCTCAAAAGGCATATACCAATAGCAATAAAAGCCTTCATCCCTCATCCCCAACGGCAGAGACTTGTACTTGTTAACGCCGGCGGCGGTCCCAAAGAAGTCTCCTAACGGCACCCAAACGCTCGGCCTGGATTCACCGTCCCAACTTATGCTCAAAACAAGCTCACGGAGAACATCACGGTCTTCGGGAGATTCAGGCAAATCCATATTCACTTTAAGAGCCGTGATAGCCCGCTTGCCCTTTAACCTGGCGACCGTAGCCGTAGCGCCGGGAGCAATTGTCATTTCCTCCTGCTCGATTGTTACTTGACCTGGGCGCTGCCCCGCCGGGTCAACACCACATCGGGCAAGTATCTGGTTTGCTCTATCGAGTGCTTTGGATTCGGCTGGCCAAAGCTCTCGCTTAAACGTCGGCAGAATGGTCCCTTTCGGGTAGGTTGTGTATGTAAAATGATAATATCTTCCCCAGTCACCTTCCGCCACAATCTTGCACGACTTCTGGAACGGAATCGGGACATAGCAGTTCTGTCCCCTTGCTGTCATATGCACCAAAGCAGGATACGTAAAAGGCTCATTCTCCCGATTGAAGTACCCTATAAACGGCAGGTCAACAGCAGGCTCCTCGGCCCCATCAAGATAAATCTTTACGTGCCCTTCCTTAGCCAATGCCGACCAGATTCGCCAGATAACCCCGGGGCCTTCTATTTGGGCAAAAACAAGTTCACCGTCTTCTTCACGAATGATGCCGGTGCCGTCGCCGTTAGCAGACCAATCAATATATTTCCCGGACGCTTCATCATACTTACTCCGCCGGTCATAGCTCGACCACTGAGCGCACTTTTCGCCCGGAGCAGGCAGCGTCGCCAGGTGCTCCAGGTCGGTAAGTCGATTTATAAGGTCGATATATGTTAATCTTTCTTCAGCACCGGCCTGTGGTAATCTACCATAAGCGAAAAAACTGCAAACCACAAACCCCATTACGATTGAAGAAATCCAGGACCTTTTCAATTTCCACTTCCTTTCTTTTTGCGAGAAGGTCAATGCCGATAAGTTTAATGACACTTGAAACTTATTATTTGGCTCTTTAAGGCCTCTGTGTTTTACTCAAACCGACCTGTTTCAATCTGTCATGCTGAGTATTTTAATAAAAAAGGCCCTTCCTTGCCAATGTGTCCTGTAAAAAAAACAAGATACATCGGAAAGGAGAGCCTATGTTCACAGATCAGATTCTGCCGGAAAGCCAAGTTCGGACAGATGTTTTGCTACTACTGTGTCTATTTGCTTTCTTCTATTATCAGAACATAACCAGTCCTATTTTTTAGCGTATTTTACAGTGCAGCCGTAGGGCTTGGTCTTCGCTGTGCTTACCGCTTTACCTGCGGTCAGCTCCGCCAGGGCATTGTCAACATAATTCACCACGCCTTCTTTCTTTTGGCCCAATGGTGAGTCATCAATAGCACCCTCGTACACAATCCTGCCTCCGGGATTTATGATGTACATATGGGGTGTAGTCTGGGCACCGTAGGCTCGGCCAACCTTCCCCGACCTGTCATCAAGTATCAGGTAAGGCAGCCCGTGCCGCTTGGCAAAAGTTTTGTTCGGCTCAGGAGTCGTATGGCTTGTGCTGTTTATCGCCAGCCAGACGACGTTTTTGCCCTTGTACTTGTTAGCAAGCTCGACCATCGTATTTTTTGTTTCGTAATGGTATCGGGAAAACGGAC
>CAZLIO010000100.1:0-9502 GCA_964559025.1 uncultured Pirellulales bacterium
TGTCCTTGAGCAAAGCGAAGGAATGACAGTTTTTGTGGCTTTTCAACAGAGCAATTCTGTGACTTTTATTCCAGGTCAAACGGCGTGTTATTTATCGGCTCGAACCAGCCTAACTTCATATCGGCAGAATCAACGCCATACACATTTTTGTTGTCTAACTTCACTATCCGGCGCGTCTCAATGTGACCGTCGGCCAAGCCGATATTCGCACGGCCCCTGTGCCTGAAATGAATAGATGGTGACATGTAAAAGCCTGTCACGGCCAGACCGTTATAAACAGTAAAAGGCGGCTCAGCAAAAGAATATTCAATCAGAGACCCTCCATCATTAGACATTGCCGTGTCCGCAAACATCAACGTTTCACCCGGCCCGGCGATCTCCGTCATACGGGTCGTCCGGGCATAAGCTTCTTTCCAGTCTTGCACGCCGTTGATACCATATTGCCAGATACGACTGCCGATATAAGTCATATTATAACCGTAACCGCCGCAGCCCTGTTCAAAGTTTGCACTCCAATCCTCTCCCTTTACAAAACCCACTTTTGCCGAACATTCCTTGACCCGGCCGTCAGCAAGATACCCAACCAGAGGACCTCTGCCCGCATCAAATGGCTCATCAAGAGCATCCCTCACACCGTGCCAGCGATGCAAACCGGCACTGTCCCACATATCACTCGCAGCCGGAACATAAAAACCATCGTTTTCAGTAGCATAGCCGATACTCGCTATCAGAAGCTGGCGAAGATTAGATTTGCAGACCAAAGCTTGTGTCCGGGACCTTGCAGATGCCAATGCCGGCACCAATATAGCCGTTAGCAAGGCAATCGCCGAAATCACTACTAATATCTCAACCAATGTAAAAGCTTTTCGTTTCTGGTTGCGCATAGATTTATTCAAAGCAAACATATCGTCAATAACGCCATTGTTCTGTTGCGAGCCATTGCCCGGCGAAAACAGCAAGGTCAAAAGTGTCAACTATTAAGTCTTTGGGCTCGGCCAAATCGCATCTGCCCATCCAATCAGCCTGGCCAAAATGACTCTGCCACGCCGAGGCAAACACGGCAAAATCATACATATCAACCACGCCGTTCAAATCAATATCAGCACTATACTTTTGCTCTTTCAGAACACCTATCGCCTCTAAATCAAATCCACCGGAAGGATGCAGTGGCACCAACGAGGTATTCCACGCATCGTAAATCGGATGATTATTTGCATAGCAGTCCCAGGCAGGCCAGGTGCCCGGGTTGATGTGTTTCACAGCCTCATCGTAGAAATCGCCGGTACCGGGTATATCAACTATTCGTACATACCTTATGTCATTAATATCAACCAGGCCTGATATGACACTCGGCTCCTTTGCTATCTCCTGCAAATCAAAGCCCGTTCCGGTGCACGTGCGCCCCGAATTCGGATGCTTGCCGGCGAGATTATAGACATTGCTAATCTCGATGGTCCCGAACAAACCTACAGGTTCCGCCGTCAAAGAGACCGCAGGAAACCTGACGAAATCCTCACCATTGGAAGAGATCTCCACATAGGCTAATTCAGCGAACATCTGTCCCGCAGCAGAGCCGGCCGGCGTTGTGAATTCGGAGAGCAAACCATTCTCAAAGACCGCAAAGTCGTACCCCCCACCATTGCGAATCGCTTCGCCAAACATTAAAGTTATTTGACCGGGGAGCGCACCTTGATTGATTTGCTCTCTACTGAGATCACCCAGACTAAAGATGTCCTCATCTCCCTTACCCGTTGCCGGCCCTAAGGCCTTATTCGGCTCACACCAACGAGGGTCCACACCCGGAGCCTGGTCGTAACTTACTACCGCGGTGGCCCAGCCCCGAAATATCGGATTGATTACTGCATTGGCATCCTGCGGACTGGCGTGCCCCCAGCGCTTGTCGGGATTTATATATCCATTTATACCGGCTTCGGTATAGGGCTCGGCGTACACAGATACTGGCTGGTATGCGAGGGTATCGAGGGCAAAATACGCCGGCGTATTCATCCCCCAATCACCGACATCGCTGGAGCTCAAGACAAACTCCAGGCTCTTTACTGCGCCCAATGAAGTTAAATCAACATACTGCCACGTGTTCACGATGTAATCGGCACTATCGTCCACAAACCGGTAATCAGCTAAGTAGAAATCAACCGTGCCCGTCACAACGTCGTCAACATCTTTGCCTGTAATAGTCAGCATGAACCAGTCCTGGTCATTGCCGCTGTCACCGCCGAACTTTTTAGCGAAGGCATCGCCATTAAGCATCGAGTAGTAAGCGTTGTTGTTATTTGTTACATACAAGCCGTCAACAATGCCGACCGTGTTCAGCGTGACCCTCGGCGGCGAAGCCCAGCCGACATAACCAACGGCATAGTTGGCCGAATTGCCCTGCCCCCTTCCGGCAATGGCATTATACTGAGCCGTCAATCCGCCTGTTGCAGCATCGGTGATGTTCGAGTAAGAAAAGCCGTCCCACGAATCCCACGTTGAATCATAATTATTACTAAAGTAGGAACCGCCGCTGGTAAAGCCGCCCGACTCATCTGAGCCGTTCCAGTATGATTCAGCCGGCAAAGCCAAGTCTTCAAAAGTAGCCATGTTGGCATTTGCTGTACTTACTATTGTCAAAACAACGAGTGAGCAGACCAGATTTCTAAATTTCATCAATCTTCCCGAAGCCATTGTTTTCTTCCCTCCGATTCCAAAAACTTCCATCTGCTTTTCAAAAACTTTCCACTTCATTTTTTCGCTTACCTCCTTTTTTGTTGGCCCTTATCGCGAGGGCGTTCGTAAAACCAATAAAAAAACCGCCGTTCCCACGAAAGGAACGACGGTTTTTTCACATTCATACCAAACAAAATCTCAGCCAATAGCATCAGGCCCGAGACCTGCACTTACGTTCCAGCTCGCGAGAACATCAGGGTTCCCATTTCGCAATCCAGCACCAAAACAATTTAAACTTTTGCTTACATTGTTTAGGCGCCGGGCGAAACAGGCTCCCCTACGAGTGTGCAACCAACTACAGGCAGGTTTTCTGACTTGCCTCTTACCTTGAGGCTCCTTCCCATCCAGCGCTAATTTTTGTAACACAATAATTTGTCGCTATAAAAAATTAGTGCTGGACAGTGGATAAAAATTGCCTCGTGGATTTCCGATTCACCAATCGGAACAGACGCTTACAGCGGCGCGACCGTCACGGATTTTAACCGTGTTCCCGTTTGATTATCCCAAAGTAAAACTTCAGGACCTGCAATCAGGCTATATTCTTGTCAAAGAACAAAAAAATGCTATCACACTATCCGGCAATGGTCAAACAAAAATAAAAATTTCTTGGAACCTCAAACAAGATGAGCAACTGACTTCAATTGTCATTTCAAGCGGAGGCGAAGTCGAGAAATCTGTTAAACAATTTCTTCTTTATTTTTTTCAGTATCCTGTCTTTTTGTTAGATACGCTTAGTATTTCAAATAAATGACGATGCCGGTCAGAATCAAGATAACAGCTACACATACGCTCAAAGCAGTTATAAATACCCAGACAAAGCGCTTATTCTGCCTGGATACGATGTATTTCAGGTATCTGTCGCTCGTGGCAAAGGTACGGCTCATCTGCATGATACTGTCAGTCTGGGCGAGTGTGCTCTGATCCAGCTTGTCCATAGTCTGGTTAAATTTATTAAAGCTCTCAGTCATCTGCACATCGGCATCGGCAGCGGCGCCAAGCTGATGGTCGATATCAACCAAAGCATCGGTCTGTTTGGCGGTTTCATTAGGAATTTTTTCAACAGCATCCAGGAACTGCTGGTTCTTGGCAGCGGCCGCTCTCAACTGCTCGAGAAGCTGCTCTGTTATCAGCTTTTGATTTTCTACGACAGATGGAAAACTTTCGAGCAGCTTGGGCAGCTGTTCGATTCGGCCCATCAAATCTTCATGCTGAGTGACCTGACGGTTCAAATGCTCGTTAATATCCTGCAATTGCTCAACGAGTTTATTAAAGCCCTTATGAAGTTTTTCGAGCGATTCATGCTTGTCCATCGGCGGAACTGCTTTTACGATAAGCTTATCACTTTGCTGACCGGTTCGCCCGGCATCTTCAACAGCTGTCACCGTGGACTCTGCCTCCTGGCTAATCAAACCATCATCATCTACGTCCGGCTTATAATTTGAAGAACGGGATGGACTGTGAGAACGCAGCCACTTACTCGTTCCCGACCAGATCTCTTTTATTGTCATTTCTCAATCCCTAACTAAATTCCCAAATCCTGACACCCTGACAACCTTTTATCTGTCTTCTGCCTTCTAACTTCCGTCTTCTGTTCTTTTACCTGATAACCCACTTACCATATTAAAGAATTTTCCTGCTGCAATTGCAAGTTATTTTTGATATTCTTACCGCCATAAATCTACTATCTTTTTTGATGATAAAAACAAAAATCTGTATTGGCCAATCAGCAAAAGTTTTTCCGTTGACGTATTTCTCTTTTTCCAGACCAATACTAATAGGCTTCGATTGTAAAACATTGCACCCTCCGAAATCACTTCATCGCTAAATATAGGAAAACACATCCAGGTGCAGCTTTTCCTACAAACCTTCCTTGTCGTGTGCATCTCATCCACGATGACTGCCGCCACCAAGTCGTTTATTGATAAGAGACTGGCGAATAAGGAGCAATCTCAGTAGAATCATGACTATGGTAATACTGATATATGGTGCCGGTGCGGTTGGACTGGGCCTTGCCGGCTGTCTGCTGAAAGCGGGAGCCGAGGTGGATTTAGTAGGCAAAGACGATACTGTCGCATCCTTACGCGAACATGGCTTACACAGGACGGGTATTTTCGGCGATTTTCAAATGGACCCATCTGGATTTCGCAGCCATACTTTGCTCCGGGCTCTGCCTCAGAGAAGGTACGACTATATTCTGGTTTGTACAAAGTCATTTGATTCTTATGGAGCTGCCAGGGACCTTGCAGACCACAAAAGCCTGATTGGTCCTGAGACTAAAATTGTCTTGTGTCAGAACGGCTGGGGTAATGCAGAGACCTTCACAACCTTCTTCGAACAAGAGCGAGTGTACAATGCACGCATCATCACCGGCTTCCAAAGGCCGAATAAGCATACAGTTGTTATTACCGTCCACGCCGACGCAATTCGTGTCGGTAGTTTGTTTGGCGTTAGCTCATCATGTATGGAACGCCTCTGTGAGTCTGTAACAAAGGGCGGAATACCCTGCGAGGTTACAGATGAGATAGGAAAATACCTTTGGGCAAAGATGCTCTACAACTGCGCGCTGAACCCTTTAGGCGCACTGCTTGACGTGCCATATGGCGTTCTGGCCGAGAACCAGTCCACCCGCCGCATCATGGGCCACATTGTTCAAGAAGTATTCGCCGTTATGGCTTCAGCAGGTTACCAGACACATTTTCAGACGCCTGATGCTTTTCTCGACGTGTTCTACAGCACGCTTGTACCGGACACGGCTCAGCACAGATCATCCACGCTTCAGGATATAAAAGCCGGGAAACGAACCGAAATTGACGCCCTGAACGGCGCTGTTATCGAATTAGCAAAGAAGCTCGGTATTGATGTCCCTTACAATTCTGTTGTGTATAATCTTGTAAAGTTCCTTGAGGCCGGGAACCTTTGATGAGCTGTTGGGTCGGTTGAATCTATATCTTCTTAAACTCCTGTCCACCCGAAAAACTCGGCCCTCCTTATCGTAAAGAGACTTACGTGAACTTGCCACATGCGACTATTGGCACTTAGCAACAAATAAGGAGGGGAAACAGTTTTTTTCCTCAAACTGCTTCCCCTTTTTCGTTTGAAAAACGCATGTACTTACTCGTCGATTCTATCGCTTTGCTTAATTGGGCCTACTCCGCTTCTTAAAGGAAAGTGTTTCTCATGTTTGATTCTTTCATAACCTCTATCTAATTCTTCATCAGTAGGTGGGGTATTACCCATTTCCGCAAACCTGGCTTTTGCCATACGGATCCAATCTTCCTTTGGAGGGACTTCAAATTTAGCTTCTCCGGGTAAATTCTGCCAGCGAACCCAAACTTCGTAGGGACCGCCTGGTAATTGTATCTCATGAACCCCATTCTTAACTCCATATATATCCAGCGATTGTCCATCTTCAGATCGTATTTGAATTTTACCATCTTTAAGAATTCCCAAACGCCTAACCGTCGCGGAAGTGCTTCATCGAAACTACTGGGATTTTTTAAATAGAGGTTTTGACAGTGATTAATCATTTGCCTTTGTTTTTCTGGGAACGACTGCGAGACATTTCTGGCTATCAGAGACGTCTGTGTATGTGACGAGATTTGTCCCTGTGCTGGAATAGTGCCATATCTTTTTCCTGCCTGCGATCCAGATAGAACCGTCTGACGGATCCAAGTCGATCGAGCCACCACCTTGAATTATACTGAGTAACAATTTCCCATCTGGATTATATTTAAGGGTGTGGGATTCTGTTTCATCTCCTATCAATTTGTTTAATTCATCGACAGTGTCCGGCCAATCTTTGTCAAGTAGAGAAAAATCCCTATGCCTTTCCCTTGTACCGGTAATCCAGACACTACCATCATACTTATTTACACGCACACAAACCGGTGAAATGTTGAGATCGATTGCCTTTAAGACGCTACCTTGCGATGATAATCTCAGTAAACGGCCCTTTGGGACATCAGCTTTCGGTATATCAACAACTCGCTCGGCAACCCAAATTGAACCATCACTATTGATGTCAACGGAACAAGCACCATACTGTATAGGGTCAACCGTCATCATAATCTTGAGGCCCAGACTGCATTTTTTGATGTCCCCCCCAACAATCCAGAGACAATCGCCAGATGTGTCAACGACAATATCGAACCCACCGATTCTTGAATGTTTGACAATTGTTCCTGTGTTATCGATAGCGAAGACACTTTCGTTATTCAAAGCATATATCTGATCGTTTGCAAACACAGCAGATTTAAATACACCTGATAAGGACCAAACCTTTATGCCTGTAACAGTTTCGCATACAGTTATTTTGTCCGTCACGTCTTCGCACACTAAAAAGTAACGACCATCTTCAGCTGTTGAGATAGCTCTGCCTCCGCCCCAGTTGGAGCCAATTGTAAGACCAAGTCGAAATCTCAGGGCGAGTTCACCGTTTGAGTTTAGCAAGAAAACATCATCTCCGTATGGAGGCGTCGTGTGATTGTTATCACTATCACAGTTATCCAGCACTAGAAGCATCGCTTCATCTATAACCGAATCCTTTCTCGAGGCGAAGCTGGTACGCAGGTTCATAATCGCGATTGTGACCGCTAACAGAATTAGGATGGAAGCAGGTCTTAAAGGATTGGAAAGACTTAGAAAGGTACACATCAGAATTCCCTCCAAACAAATAATGGTAATATATTTTCCATACGATGTACTGAATCCATAATTCAATGCGAGAGCCTATTTTGTACCCGCTATATGTATTAGACATGTGTTCCAGTAATAAAATTACAGTTTTTTTATGTTTTTGCTGTTTTTTCTTTCACAAACCTTTGTTGTATCAGTATCTATCATGGAAATTGGTCAGTAACTTTGGTAGAATTGGATTGGCACGACAGAAGCAAGGGGCTTCGACAACAGTTTGCTTATACAGCAATTCATCACCTAAGCTTGCAAGTAAAGCACCGACAGCTTTTGACCTCACTCATATTTATCATGGGGACAAGTTCTATACCCTACCTGCCTTGCCGGTCGGTAGTAAAGTGCAACTAAATTTTGAGGTTGCGGGATATGCTCATCCTATCAGCGGGCCATATGATTTGACTCAGATCGAGAACGGATTCCTTTTTGGCGAGGAAGGGATTCCTATAGGCGCTTCAATAGAAGGTGTTGTGGTTGCGAGCGACACAGGCAAGGCAATTGGTCCGTTTTCTTTCAGTTGACGGAACGCATCTGTTAATATTCGTAAGTCAATCCAGGTTAACGCTGAGGGGCGATTTAAAGCAGATACCCTAGGGGCAAGAAATCTAATTACTAAGGAGAACAAGGCATAATGGACAGGCGACTTCTGAGTTTTTGTACCATAAACGTTATAATAGAACTTCGATTTCAAAAAAGAATTTACATTTAATGCAAAATACCGATATTGTGTATGTAAAAGTGTGTAATCAGTATGAAAGAATTATTTATGTTACATCCTGATGATAAACGTGTAAGCGTTTTTATTATGGGTATCGCGACATCCAAACTTTGATAACAGTAATTTGTCGATGTGAATGACTTCTACAACAGATGCATAGCATTTGAAAATTGCCTCCGTTTCAGCCACGCTAAGCTTGTTCCAGTAGTAATCATCAACGGCTTGGACGATGTGCTGGTCTCCATCGTACATATTAAAGAAGCTGATACAAAGGCTCTGCTGCGTTGTACGGCAAATCTCAGAGATTGCCTTTATCATTGCATCTATTGATAGATGCTCAAACAAATCATAAACAAAACAATAATCGAATTCGTTGTCCTTCGCATCAATATTAAATACATTATCTACCTTGAAGCTTGTCTTTGGAAACATCTGTTTCGCATTACTGATATTCTTTTCACATAGATCGAATCCGACATAGTCAATCAGTCTTGAAATACCAAAAGCCTCCAAAAACCGATAATCATTTGCAGAACCGCAGGCCGGTTCCATCACACATGCTTGCCGAGATTGGACATTAGCCAGAGATTCTTGCCAAATCGATTGAAAAATGGACATAAGATATTCGGGTATTGGTGCTTCGGTCGTCTCAACAGGTGCCCAGTTGAGTAAATCACAGATGTAATTCGGCATGCTAAGAGTATTAAAAGTATCCAATATATACGATGGAATTTCAAGTCCATCAGCGTTGTTTTCTCCCGACAACAGCTCATAAAGTACATCACGTAACTGATCCGCGTTTACCGACTTTTTAAGCAGCTTCAGCAGCCAGTTCATTACTAAACTAAACCTCAGTTCCTGATCCATCAATTCCGCTAATTGTTCACCAAGTAAACACTTGATTAGCCAGTGTCGTGTAAGAATACTCTGAACATTGATTCGTGGATCTTGAACATCCTCAACTAAATAATTACGCAAGGTAGTATGATCGTATTTAGTCCATGACTTAATGAGTCGTTCGGTTTCCAATTTGAAATGCTCTTCCATAAAGCTGAAACTTTCCGTTTGTCTGTATAGACGTTATACCTGCACACTACAAGATGTTATTGTACCTTAATGATCTGCTCCATTTCAATTCCCTTTGTGATTGGTAGGGGTCAAAATCGGCCAATCGGTCATTAATCGAACATTTCGACCTCATTTCTGTAATACGTGAGGTCAAAAGAATTAAATGAATGACACATTTCTTTTCCTCCGTTTACCTAATCAGATGCTAAAAACATCCGTAAAAACCATGTAATCAGAGGCCATTTTCAGTCAAAAACGCTCACTCTCAAAAACAAAAATAAAATATTTCCAAAATTTTTA
>CAZLIO010000101.1:0-9409 GCA_964559025.1 uncultured Pirellulales bacterium
ATTTTAATTTCTTTGAATCTGCAGAAATATCCGAGCTCTTCGGTGATATCTCCGTAGCATGTTACACGGTGTAATCCGCTTGACCAGTTTTTCCATAGTTTCTCTATATCGCCGTCCACTTTGACTGTAATCTTGGTACGGCAGCCTCTGTCAACATCGGGGGCATCGATGACTTCTCCAGTGAAGTATGGCAAAAAATCGGTACCAACCAATTTTGCCTGAGTAACTTTTTGGCCGATTCGCATAAACACCTGCGGGGTTACTCCTTCTCTTCGTTCCATAACCGTTCGTAACTTGTAAGGAGCAGCCGAGCCGCCGGGACCATCCATTTTTGTTGTTCCAAGACAGTGAGCTAAAATGATGCTGTTGTTAGATTCATCTACCGTAGGGTCACTGATAAAGCCGGGCTTTCCCACAAGTCCTTGGAATATTATGTGGGTCATAGCGGACTGTAAATCCGATTCGCAGATACCGCCTAAGCCCATGTTATTGAGCCTCGTAAAGCCAACACACGGATAAGCAGGCAGTTTGATGGTCTTGTCCCACATTGTGCCGTAACAATCGACAGTCATCAGGGTCGCGTCTTCCTGGTCAAGCATATCTTCAAAAGCCAATGCAAGCTTACAGGATTTGAAAATGTCCGACCTGGAAGGCTCTACAACTTCGGAGGCCCCTTTTATCCATTGCTCGGTTTCGGCCTTTGCTTTGTTGTCATTCACGGCGTTATAGGCATCGACTACCTGTTCCAGTCCGATTCGTTTCATCTCTGTGCCGAATTTATCTTTCATAGCATCGGCATATCCGGAAAACGAGCGGGTTGTGACGTTCAGAATCCTGGCCTCTCTGAGATGATGAATTGCACGGAAGGGTCTTACAGCAACCGCCAATTGCTTGTAATCACTGGTGAGCATACATTCCATCTTAGCTCCCAGCGGTTGTTTTTGCAGGCCGCCGAAGCCTGTCCAGCCGTGACCGGAATATGGAACGGCGAAAACCACTGTGGGCTTACCTACGCTGAGAATTTCATTTAGAATCGACCTTATTCCCATACTGAGGTGAATCACCAGGATACCGTCCACTTCTTTCAATTTGCTTTTGAAGGGACCAACCTGATCGGCAGAAGTAAACAATCTATCAACAACAAACTCTACATCAGATAACTCGTCTTTTAGTTTTGCGAACTCGGATTCATAGAATTGGATTTCCTTCCTGAAGTCCAGTTTTGGCTTGGGCCAGAGGCCGTGCGAAGTCCCCATATAAATCCTGGCAACTTTGACTTTTGTTCCCCTGCAGCCCGGGCTTATAAGCCCTGAAGCATTCCGATTCGCACCGAATGCCAGAATCCCCGACCCACCGAGGCACAGAGCGTTTCCGGCCGCTGTCAATTGTATAAATTCTCTTCGATTTATTTTGTTTCTCATTGTTACCTCCTTTTCATAGTTTTGTTGAGCCTTTTGTCTGAAAAGACTTTTATTTCAGTTCGGATAAATGCACTCCGGCCCAGAGATGATTTATATTTAACTTAAGTGCTTCCTCGAACTCCGCCTTGGCCTTCGCCTGATTACCTTTCCCCAAGTGTCCCAAACCCAGCGTGTAGTGAGTATTTGCCGTTCTAATATTATGTGCCTGTTTTTCTCCAAACTTCGTAAAGAATGTCACGTCAGGTTCCGGATTTGCAGAGCCTATCAGCTCATCGAATATCCTCTCGGCTTCATCTTCCTGTCCGAGTTTCTTCAAAGCCAGGCCCTTATAGTAGCTGTACTCTGAGCGGCGAACCTCTATAGATGCCGATTTTTCAAAATACTCTTTAGCTTTTTGAGTATCGCCTAAAGCTTCATAGGCGGTCCCAATAAAAAAGTAGGTTTGGCAGGTCCTTCTGTCGCGTCCTGGTCTTCCTACTTCCAAATTTTCGGGGTATTCGAGAGCCGCTTCAAAATCTTTAAGCGCTTCCTGATACCTTTTATCTTTCAACTTCTTTTGGCCTCTTAGCAGATGGGCATCGACATATACGTTATGAATCTGCCCCCCGCCTTCCCAGGTATGGAAGTGACGGCCGGCAAGTAATTCGATCGCCCGGTCATATTGCTGCAATAGCACACAGAGAACTATTTCTCGTGAAAGGGCATCATCACGTTTGATTATCGTTCTATGGTTATCTTCCAAAAGTTTGAGTCTTTCCTGAGGTAACACCCCCCCTGCCTCATAAAGGAGGTCCAATTCATAATAGACCCTTGGGTCCTTTTTATCACAGGCTACTGCTTTTTCCAAACCGGCAATGGCTTTGGGAACATTATTCTCTGTCCTGGCATAGACTAACCCAAGATTCCGATGCACGGTTGCAAAGCTATCATCCATATCTTTTGATTTTTCCCATTCTTTTATTGCCCTTTCCGGCTGATTATCATAAAGAAGATTTCCGAGATAATAAGGAGCGAGCGCATCCGATGGATTGTTGTTCATAGCACTATTGAGCACATCTATTGTCTCTAAGCGAAATGGAAAGCAATAATCCGGGGGCATCTCGCTTGCCATGTGGTAGTACTTGGAAGCCTTGTTAGTATTTCCCTTTTTCTGACAAAAATAACCGAGATAATAATATACCATCGCGTGCGTGCATTGCTCTTTTCCTTTGGAATCCACCAATAAGTGCAGGCACTGGATTGCTTCATCCCATAAACCACAATTGCCGTAGTCAACGGCCATTTCCAGACAGGACTGCACCTCACCTCTGCTCTTTACCTTTAAGGTGTTCATCGCTTCTGCAGCTTCTTTCTTCAAACCCGCTGCTTTTTTTGCCAGGTAAAGCTCATGTCCAGCCCAAAAGTCAAGTGTATCAAAGGTCAAAGTGTTTGAGGCTACTTGGGCCGCGTCTTTAAATCTCCCCAATCGCCTGAGCACCGCGGATTTTAGGTTCAATGCCTTTGTATTCCAGGCGTTTGCAGCGATTGAGCGGTTGATATGTTTCAAAGCAGTCTCAAAGTCTCCTCTAATGCAGTCGATTTCAGCCAGATTATAATAGCCTGCTGTATGAAGGCCGTAACTCCATGTCGCCTTATATAAGGCGTCATACGCGGCATCGTATTTGCCCTGAAACTTCAAAGCCAATCCCAGATAGTAGTGGGCTTGACCGTTTTTCGGGCTGGTATAATTTTTCGTAACACGTTTGATGGCTTGATTGAGTTTCTCTTCCGCCTCCTTGAACATTCCCCGCTTGCAGTTGACGATACCAAGCTCCGTGTTGACCCGAAAGTCCCCCGGGTCTCTTCTTAATGCTTCCTCATAATAGTGATAAGGCTCAAGAGCTGCATTGTGAAATTGAGCCAGACGTTGGCCTGTGAGATAGAGCTCTTCAATTGTTTTGATATCTTCGGGGGCCGGCGGACGTTCCACCGGCTTGGGCATCGGGGCCCCTTCCTTCTCAACGGGCTTGTATGCAATGAGCTCCTCGTTAGTAGAGGACAGAAGCGAAACCCGCAAATCTTTCTCTCTAACACCGGCGGCAAGAGTAACCTCTCTATAGAATGGTTTATTCGGCCCTATATCAATTATCTGCCTGAAAATAACCTGATTATCATTAGTTAGTATCACCTTGGCATTTTTATAGGCTGATGTTGTGTTAAATCCTATTTTAGCGGTATTTTTCTCTGTCACTTCCAGATTAACAGCGGCCTTGAGATTGGCGTTCTTGACGCTTTCTATTTTTCGAAGAGGATACCAGTACTGCTTAATAATTTTGACTTCATAAGGCTGTATCCAGCTATAATCGGGTTGATTATCCGAGTACGCCCCGGCCATAATTTCTATATAAGGGCCGTCGGTTTCGGTCAGAATTTTATCCCACATTTGTCCGCGAGGGCCCGGACCCCATTGCCATAATTTTTTGCCGGGAGCAATGTGATGATTGGCCACGTAAACAGTACCTGCTTCTTTCCCATGGTCATAGCCTGCAAAAAAGTCGTCTTTATAGTTCCAGGCAAAGAAAGAAATTGGCGATGGATGATTCTTCCACCAGCTTAGGTCCACCCCCCTTGTGTAATCCACCCCTGAGTAAAATTCGTTTGAAATCGGCCAACGAGCAAACTGGTTCTTCCCGTGGTAAGTGGCATACTCCGTGCTCGGAGGAAAGAACACCTGGTACTCTGGGTTTGCGTGGACCGCAACATTTGCCCAGCACAGAATAGAATTGACGAACGGTGTCCGGTTAATAATCTTAACGGTCGCTTCCATATAGGATTTTTCAGGATAGAGAGTTATACCCACCAGCCATCTCATTCGATGCCGCAGCTCTGTCTCACCTACCCACACAGTCTTGCTGCCGTCAGCGTTCTCCTCCAGCGTGTAGTCAACAGGCATAAAAGTTGTTGCTCTATGGTGGTGAGGGATGCACCATTCTATACCGCCGGATATCCATGCGCCAAGCATCCCGATAAGGGCCGGCTTGATTACGTGCTGGCGATAAAGAAAATCATAGTTGTTGGTTTTGTCCAACGCGGCAAAAACGCGACCGCCGATTTCCGGAAGGATACAAATCTTCACATACTCATTTTCAAGGTAAGCTGCCTTGTAAGCCTTGTCCTTCCGGCTGTCGGTCAGCACGTCCAGCATGGGATAAGGATATACCCGCCCTTGTGCTCCTTGATAAGTCCTGCCGGTATAGAACCTCGGGTTTGGGTCTGCTTTACCCACCTCGTAAGTAGGAATCACCAGCGGCTCTTCCCATATCTTCACCGTTGAATTTGCCAGAGTCGGGGTGATTAAAAAGAAAGTTAATGAGGTCACTAATAAAATCGACTTGGTAAAACGTTTTTTGCCTGCCATTTTGATTCTCCTCAGGGTTTCAAATCTTTAAAAGGTCGGCATATTTTACCATTAACGATTTTGTCTGTCCCGTATTAAATTTGACTATTACGACGCTGTTTTCGCCTATATCAATAAACTCTTTGACCCTGCCAAGGCCGAAAGATTTGTGCCGTATCAGCTGGCCTGGGTCAAAATGAGGTATAGCCTGGCTGATTTGGTGATTATCATCGTAACATTCGTCTTCTTCAGCTTGTTCAGTGATCTCCCGGCCGAGTTCAAAAAGAAACTGCGAGGGTATTGTTCGCAGCATCTGGCCCCGCACGGTTCGGTATCGGGCGTAACTAATATTCAAGCCGGTTTTGGCACGGGTTATACCGACAAAAAATAGTCTGCGTTCCTCTTCCAGCTCATCTTGGTCTTCGGCAGCGTTGCTCCGTTCGTGTGGTAGTATGCCGTCTTCGACGCCGACGATGAAGACATTTTCAAATTCGAGTCCCTTTGCGGCGTGCAGGGTCATCAGCGCAACGCGATCGGTGGAGGTGTCGTATGCATCGGTGTCGCTGAAGAGAGATATTTGCTGAAGATAATCGACCAACGAAGGCTCCTCTGTCGCCTGGTCATATTGCCCAACGGCGTTTATCAGCTCGTTGATGTTTTCCAGTGCGTTTTCGCCCTCGTGGCCGGCTGCTCGGAGAGATTCCTCTAATCCGGATTCGTTAAAGACACGTTCGGCAAGCGGTGCGACCCGGCCGGAGATGTCTTTTTTGAACTGTTCGAGCATATTGGCAAAGACAGCGAGCTTTGCCTTTGCGGCCTTGGAAAGAGATTCGATATGCTCTGTCTTCTTCAGGGCTTTAAAAAGATTGATTCCATTGTGGGCGGCGTAGGCACGAACTTTATCCGTTGTTACCTTTCCGATACCGCGGGCGGGTGTGTTTATGATACGCAATAGCGCGATTTCATCATCAGGGTTAACAAGGACTTTCAAATAAGCAAGCAGGTCACGGATTTCTTTTCTCCTGTAGAATTCCACACCCCGAACAACCTGGTATGGTATCTTGTTCCAGACAAACGACTCTTCGAGCACACGGCTCATAGCGTTAACACGATAGAACACGGCCATATCTTTGAGACAAACGCCTTTTTCAGTCAGCTCTTTTACCTGTCGGGCAACGGCCTGCGCCTCTTCGTCCTCATCCTCGAAGACACATACGGCAACGTCCCCGGCAGGCGGCTTTGTGGGGATAAGCTTTTTTTCTTTGCGATTTCGGTTAAATGCAATCAAATTGTCGGCCAAAGCGAGGATGTTTGCGGTACTGCGAAAATTCTCTTCGAGTTTGACAATTGTGGCGTTGGGCCAATCTTTTTCAAAGGCCAATATGTTGCGGATGTCAGCCCCCCGCCAGCGGTAGATGGACTGGTCCGGGTCGCCGGTTGCGCAAATATTGTTGTGCTGTGAAACGAGGGCTTTAGCGATTTTATACTGGGCGTGATTCGTGTCCTGGTATTCGTCGATTAACAGAAATTTGAAACGTTCGCCAAGCTCGCGGCAAACATCAGGACAGTCCCCCAGTAAAAAAGCTGTCTTCATCAGTAAATCGTCAAAATCCAGGCCGTTTCGTTCGCTCAAGATACGCTGATAGCCCTGATATATTCCAGCTAATGTCCTGGAGAAGAAATCATCGGCGTTGTTATTAAAAGATTCGGCATCTATTAGCTTGTTTTTCAGGGTGGAAATAGCATCGAGCATTCGGGCGGGGGAAAAGTTCGTCGTATCAAGCTCACAACCTTTGATGGCCAGTTTTATACATCTGGTTTGGTCGGCAGCGTCATAGACACTAAAGTTGGAGTTTAAAGCGGCTTTGTCCGCGTATCGGCGAAGAATTCTGACACATAACGAGTGATAGGTGCTGATATGCGCACCGGCACTGGCACCAAGGGCAAATGCCCTTTGCCGCATCTCCTCGGCGGCCTTGTTCGTGAAGGTTATTGCGCAAATATTGTATGGCCGGATGCCTGAGTCTATAAGCGCTGCGATGCGATGTGTGATTACGCGGGTTTTGCCGCTGCCGGGGCCGGCAAGAACAAGCAAGGGCCCTTCAACGTGAAGTACAGCTTTTCTTTGTGAAGGGGTTAATTGTTGCAAAAGTGTATCATCCATAAGTCAACTACTACCGCTTGAAAGCGGTAGCTTGTAAGGCGAACTGTAAGCCCGCTAAAGCCAAGAAAATCCTAAGCACGAAATCTGAAATTCGAAACAATATCAAATGTTCAAAATACAAATTCCCAAAACAAAATCACCTCAGCGAACGAGACGCTGTTTTTTGAATTTCCGTAATTCGGATTTTGAATCCTTCGACTCTGCTCAGGACAGGTTTGTTTCGGATTTCGAGTTTATAATACTGGAGTATTAGCCTAAAGGCGAGGGATTTTCTCCCGTTCCCCGAAAGGGACATTAAGCTCGATGGGTGCCGGGTCATTTTGCTTGTTCTGCTTGTTTCCTGAGTTTTTCCTCCTCGGCCTCTAATTGCTTAAAAAGCTCCGGCTTTTCGATTCTTATCCGCCCGAGCAAACTCTGTCTTAAGTAAAGTGGATATTGCTGGTCGTTAAGAAAATCAAACAACGCAAAGTATCGTAACAGCTTGAAATCGGGCAGGTCAATCCTGTTTTCGTCACTATATTTCGACTGGTAGTAGTTATAAACCTCTTCCGCCATTTTTTCTCTGCCGGCTGCCGCGTTGTCATCGCGGATTGCGTATAAGTAGTAACTTTCCCTCAGAAGGAAGATTATCTGCTCTTTTGCATCATTTATGCCTATGGTTTCGAGCTCTTCCGCAAAACGCTGTCGTGCAAAAACTACGAGCGGGACCTTAAACTTCTCTAATGGGTACAGTTTCCTCAATTGATTATAAATTTTTTGTGCATGACCTTTATGTCCCGATTGATAGAAGCTAAGCACGGCATTTGTGAGCATATTCCGGTGGCCGTTCTGAAGGGTTTGATTGCGGCCTTCATCTCCCGCATCTTTATATTTTTTGAGAATTGCAAGCACTGAGCTGTTATATGGCTCGAACATCCTCAAATCCGGTCGTAAAAATACTTCCTTTAATATTTGCGTCTGAGGTTCCTGTGAGATATCCTGCGAAGATGCTGGAAGCGATAACTCATAAATGAATATTTTGCCGTTGCGGAAGAGGTTCTGCAGACTATGGGCTACGATACGGTCGGTGTTGACCTCACTCACCTCAATTTCACTCTTTTGCTCTTTCGCAGCTATTTTCAGACCCTTGACGGCCCAGTAAATTGCGTGACTGTCGGGGTGCCGCCAATCCAAAGGCAAATGTGTATTCGGGTCGCTCCAATCGATAGGGCCGTAAGTTCTATTTATCTCCCGCATTAAAACCGGGTCAAGTTTCCAGGCTTTACGTAACTGCCAGGCCTTGGCGAAAGTGTCAAACTTATCGAGTGCTTTTGTACCTCTGAAATCATCTATTGTCTTACCGTCGGCGGGATTGAACCTTCTGGAGTCTTGCCTTAAAGATAAATAATTGCTTACAAACTGATTATCATCTGAAAAAGCATTGTCGGCTGATTTCAGGGCCTTGATTAGCGGAGCCACATTCGGGTCTTTGTTGATTTCCCGCCAGCCGACCGGTGCTTCGGCAAGTAAATCGAAATATGTGTTGTCTGCGGGGCCAAGCAGCGGTTCCATCGCTAAAGCCAATTGCAGCTTGTAATATTTGTGTGCGTCGTCTGAGACGCCGCCTATTTTGTGCTGGAATATTCTGCCGAGCTCACGGTAAAGCGTAATGTTTTTGAGCTTATATTTATCGATGGCCTCGTCGCGAAGCAGCTCGTAACCGTTTTTGACCCATCGCCATCTTTGGTCCGGCTGGGTTGCGGGTATGGCAACGGAGATGTTATAAGCCATATTCCAGGCTTGGAACTCCCAGACCGATGCGAAACGAGGCTGTAAGATGGTTATCCATTCTGCAAGCTGCCTTGCATCGAAGAACTGGCCTTCCTCTTTTAGCTTATCCGCCCGCATCCATAAAATATCTACGACCAGCCCGCGAAAAGCGCCCGTTGCGACCGTTGCAAATGCCAGTGAAGGAGGAATATTCTCAGGCTTGTCGATTATCAGGTCCATATCCTCACGCCGGCGATTTATGGAATCAAGCTGCATACCCGCGCCGATAAGCAAACCAACCACCAGAATTATACAAACAAACAAGATTATTCTGTCACGCAAACGCATTCTCGATACTCGATTCGTGGCATGGCCTTTAAGGCCGTGATTCAATCACGGGCAAGATGCCCGTGCCACATTAGACTATAATTTTAGCAATTTCTCTATAACTGAAAATAACCAAGGCAATAACCAGCAGCAAAAATGCTTTGATACAAACCATAACGCCGGCGCATCTGGCCAATAAAGACCAGCTCAATAATCGCGCAGGAACCAGGAATTTTGTAGGATTAAATTTATCAAACTGCGGCAAAAGCTGGATTATCCACTTAATGGTGTAAGAGTAGATTATACCAATGTTTTCACTCAGGTAGCCGAAGGATCGATAACAAAACCGCTGACGCTTGCCGTGGAAAAAAG
>CAZLIO010000102.1:0-9407 GCA_964559025.1 uncultured Pirellulales bacterium
GCCGTAGTTACCGGCGCTGCTGAAATGTCCATGCGGACAAAGCACCGCTGCAAAGGGTCCCCTGCCTTGCCGTGGACGATACAGATTTCCCGTTACAAAAACACCGGGCAGACTTTCAAACGCCACATTCTCAACCGTGTAGTACTCGTACTTGCGCTTGCTGTGAATGATAGGATTCAGAGCGCACTTTTTGGGCATAGGCAATAGTTCTGCTCCACTAAGAATGCCCTTGCGAATGCGCTCGGCCCGGGCCTTCCATTCAGTCAGGTTGGAGTAGCTGCGGGCAAACTTGGCAAGCTGCTCTTTGGCGGCCTCCTCACTATGATAATTTCCCTGACAAAGCTGAGGTTTCTTGTTTTCGGCACCTTGAACAACTATGCCCGAAAGTGCAACTGCAAACATTGATATGCTGATTACAAAAACTCTGCGAATACCGACCGATGAACTTTTCATTTTGCACCTCATAATATCTTTCTGAGTATTAATTCATTTGACAATCACATTCATTACCATTGCGTCAACGGCTTTATTGGCACTTTTATCACTACCTCCTTGTCTTTCCACACCGGCGAGAGCAAAATCGCCACCCGAACATTGCCATTAGCGTTGGGCAAGCGAATTATAAGTCGGCTAACACCCTTGTTGGTTTTCTGTGGCGGGTTCTGCTCAGCCGATTCAGTTGAAAATCCAGCGATTGAGGGTGACAAGATGCGGGCGATAAGCTTTCTGCCGGCAAGGGTAAGTACGGCGGTATCTTTTTCCTTTATATCAATTTTAGCATCAGTTGTCACAGCCCAGATGACCTCGCAGGGCTTTTCGATATCGAACTCGTCCTGCACAAGAACCGCCTGCCGATTCTCGAGAATCGCAACACCTCTTGTTACCTTGTTTGCAGACTTTTTGTAAGCACTTGTCAGGTCAACAAGGACAAAAGCGGAAGACCTCTCCGTTTCGAACCTGGTAAACTTCGATATTGCCAATGGGTCCTGGTCCTCGCCGTCCAGTAGCGGGACGCTATGGCTTTTGGAATTCAGGCGGTAATAACTCCACCGCCTGCCGCCTCTTTTCCCGTCCCAGTAACCGGGCAGATTGTAGTTGTCCGAGCCGAGGTCGCGTACCCATCGAACACCCAGAGCATCAAGCTCGAAGCTGCCCAAATCCAGATGACCGTGATTGACCTGGTTGTAGCCGGCCTTGAGGCCAACGAACAGAGCTTGCGGGTCGTCCCAGGCGCTTCGGAACACTGCTATCTCCACAGGGCCGCGGAAATAACGGTCAAGGTCTTTGGGGGCGGGTCTTCCCTCTGGAGCCGGCACATACCAAACCACGTGCTGGGCCCCGGCGTCGCTTTTGGCAATCTGGGCGTGTTCGGATTCGGCGTACAAAGAGTTATCGTATGTCCGAGCCAGCCAGAACATACACGGCATAGGTCTTCTGGAGCTTTTTTCCCCACAGTCGGCAAAGTTTAGGTACTGACCTCGCGGCCCGCTCGTGTATATTGGAAAGTTCCCTGATTCGGCCAGTCCCTCGATTTGCAACAGGCCGAAGTCTGTGCCCAAAGCAGTTTGCAGCGCCGTCAGTCCGTAAGCCGTATAATGTGTGGCATAACTCCAGTAACCGGGCCCTTCCATCCATGCGCCATCGGGGCCGTAGCTTTTCAGTGCACGCGGCAGCGACTCAATCGCAGAGATAATAATCTGCTCGGCGTACCGCGGCTCGGACTCCGCAATAGCCAAAGCACCGACTATCATCCCCCCATTGCAGACCTGGGTCCAGTTGTGTTCACTTTTACTCCACCAGGATTTCTTATACGCGCTCAGCGCCGGCTCAAAGCCGTTCTTAACCAAGCCGGCCCTGATTTTTTTCCGCGTTTCTATGTCGAGATAAGAATACAGCCAGTCATAACCGAGGCCGACCGCGTGTGACATCTCAGCGGTGTCGAGGAAGTGAGATGGATTCCAATCTTTGAATGCACAGACGGTCAGGAGGTTCTCCACTGCTTTTTCGGCATATTTCTGCTCGCCGGTCCATCTGTACGCAAGGCCAAGGGCGTAAATTCGAAGCAGGCATTCTCGGCTGACACTAAGAAGCCGCGGCCCAATCTTCCTGTAAGTAAGCATCCGCTTTTGGGCACAGGCGTCCGCATCCTTTAGAACATCCCTCAAACATTTCTGCAAAACTTTATCTTTTGCATACAGCTCTTTTAGGCGCTTCAGGTCTTTATCCTTCAACATCAATCGGGGATGGTCCTTATCGAGGGTCTTAAGAACCGCAGAAGAATCTACAGTAACTTCCTGAGCTGGTCCAAAAGCTGGATGACAACAGCTCAGGATGAGAACCACTGCAACGAGTCTGAATACAATCGCCATAATCAACCTCCATTTCCGTCTCGTGTGTTAATGTTATTGTGAGCCCTCCCGACAACAAGACTCCCCTGACTTTTTTAACTACGACAGGGGCCGATGCGGAACGTATAGTTAGGTAATACTAACGGGCAGCACCTCAAGAAACGCTCCTGGCTCACTTTCTGATCCAATCTTCCCTTTCATCACATTCAATGAAACTATGCAAGAGGCTTTTCCGGGTGCTTCACTAAAAATGGTCTCATTCAACACATTTAAAAAACCTTTGAGGAGGTTGTCTAAAACTGGCCCGTAGGGGAAATCCAAAGGGAATTTGTTAGCTGGCAATAGGAAAGTGATGTTTACTGCACAGGCTTCCCTGATCTTGGGTAAATCTTTGGTCTGGTCTATTATTGTTTGTTTCCACTCTTCAGGGGCATTAATCCTTCCTCTTCCTTTGTGTTTGCTGTATGGAACACCCTTAATTTTCTGACAGATGTATGTCATCTGACTATAATCCCTAACAAAATAAAGTTTAGGGGCAACGGAATACATATCGATTTATTACCGGTGCGATACTTCCAGATGTTATAGAAGATTTGATGCTTGCAAGGCAAGAAAAATCTTTTGCCAGTGCCGCTGAAATTTATTATGATTACGCCAAATATGACTAACGTTAACTTTATTCAGAGACAGCTCGATGAGTAAGATGCCTCAGATTTGTATTGTCGGTGGCGGGATGATAACGCAGGTGCAGATTCTGCCTTCGGTCTATCAACTTCAGCGCCTCGGTCTTGTTGGCGAGGTTAGTGTGTGCGCATTGAACAGCGCTCCATTGAATTTACTGGCGCAGGACCAGATGCTCAAAAAAGCATTTCCCGGTCACAGCTTCAAGGCGTATCCTTCTGTGGATACCGAACCGCAGCAGAACTTCCCCGATCTATTCAGGGAAGTAATCGAGAAGATGGCCAAAGGCGGCATCGTGGTCGTTGCAGTGCCGGACCAGCTACATTATCCGGTTATACAAGCCGCCCTTGCCGGTGAACAGCATATATGCTGTGTAAAGCCGTTAGTGTTAAAATATTCGCAGGCCCTCGAAATCGAAAAAATCGCCTATGAGAAAGGGCTTGTCGTGGCAGTAGAGTATCATAAGCGACTCGATGACCGGGCCTTGATGGCCCGTCAACTTTACAGAGAAGGCAAATTTGGGGAATTTCGTATCGGCCATGCAGAAATGAATGAGCCCTATTACTATCGACATTCAAATTTCCAGAACTGGTGCACCGTAGAAAATTCCGATATGTTTACTTATGTTGGCTGCCATTACGTTGACCAGGTGCATTTTATCACAGGACTGCTGCCCAGGTCGATTTCTGTTTATGGCATAAAAGATACATACCCCAACGGCAAAATGGGCTACTTGTGGACCGATGCTCGCGTCATCTGGGAAAACGACGCGTGCCTGCATGTGACAAACATAATGGGTTATCCGGATGACGGACCCGGCGGCAATTTTCAGGGCATCCGTATATACTGCCGAGGGGAGGATAAAAGCGGCATGCTCGTACACAACGATCAGTACCGCGGTATCGAACACTGTTATGTTAAAAAGGGCAGCGAGCCCGGTGACACATACTATTCTGAGCCGAGTCCGGATTATTTTAAGTATATCGAGCTTGGCGGCGAAGGGCTGACACCGGTCGGATACGGGTATCGTTCGATTGAATATATACTGAAAAATATCTGCAAGTGCATTGATGTATCCGCCGGCGCCGACCACAAACAGTCATTGGCCCGCAGACAGAAGCTGCTCAAGCAATTTGATAATGAAGGTATCATGGCAACGCCTGCAAACAGCTCATACAATGAGCTGGTGACAGAGGCGGCCCGGCTGTCAATTCTTAATGGCGGCAGAAAGGTTGAAATAACATACGGCAAAAACGCGGGCGTTGATTTTCACACGGATTGATAAATATTATAGAGCGTTCGTTTTTTGTAGAAAGGCTCCTGCAAAATTGAGGTTAGGCATATATTATTTAAGAAAATCTGTTTTTTTGATTTTCTTAAATAATCACCTAACTACTTATTACACAATAACTTACTGTTTGAAAAGAAGAAACCAAAGCTAAGATGGCAAAAGAATTTCCGCTTGTCTCAAGTGAGGTAAAGCCCGTATCAACAAAGTTTCGCAAACTTCAGGGGCCTATTCCAAATCATGAGACAATAAAACAGATTGAAGAGCTTCGTGAGGCCGAGCCACTCAGTATGCGAGGTCAGCCGCCGGTAATTTGGGACCGCGCTGAGGGAGTAAATGTTTACGATGCTTACGGCAACATGTGGCTTGATTTTTCATCAGGCGTACTTGTTACCAATGCCGGCCATGGCAGTAAAAAAATTGCCGATGCAATTATCAGCCAGGCCTCCAAACCACTGCTGACTACCTATTGTTTCGGCAACCAGCCAAGGATTAAACTTGTCCAGAAGCTGGTTTGGCTTGCACCACAACACTTAAATAAGGTGTTTGTGCTCAGTACCGGCGGAGAAACCACAGAGTGCGCCCTAAAGCTAATGCGTACATACGGAAGAAAGATGAGCACAGACGATAAGAGCATCATTGTTTCATTTGAAAATGCCTTTCACGGCAGGACCCTCGGTGCCCAACAGATGGGAGGTATGGGTAGCGGCAAAGCGTGGATAAAAAATCTCGACCCTGAGATAGTTCAGGCGCCTTTACCCGATGGATTCCGCTGTGAAGACACCAGCTTCGAGCTGTTCGAGAAAACCCTTGCCGGGCTTGGAGTGGAGCCGGACAACGTGGCCGGCGTAATAAGCGAAACGTATCAGGGTGCCGGGCCTAACTTTATGCCCAAAAAATATGCAAAGGACCTGAGAAAATGGTGTGACAAATATGGCGCTCTGCTATGTTTCGATGAGGTCCAGGCAGGTTTTGGCAGGTGCGGAACTATGTGGGGCTTTGAGCTATATGATGTGCTGCCGGATTTATTCTGTATCGGCAAGGGACTCAGCAGCTCATTGCCAATCAGCGCTGTAATCGGCAAGGAAAAAGTGATGGATTTGTTCGGGCCCAATGAGATGACCAGCACCCACTCGGGCAATCCTATTTGCTGTGCGGCTGCATTGGCAAGTATCGAAGTCATCGAGCAAGAAAAGCTGGTTGAGAACGCGGCTAAGGTCGGGCGGGTCCTCCAGGAGCATCTGCAGCTAATAAAGAGCGAGTTTTCCGAGACAATCGGTTTTGCGCCGGGAGCAGGTCTTGTCGCCGGATTGCTCATGGTCAAAAAAGGCAGTAAAGACCCGGACTACGAGCTGGCCTGGAATGTGGTCAATCTTTGTTTCCGCAAAGGCCTACTTATGTTTGCACCCGTGGGTGTGGGCGGGGGCTGCGTTAAGATAGCGCCGCCATTGTGCATTAGCGAAGAAGCAGTCAAGGAAGGTTGTGAGGTAATTCGTGAGGCGGTAAAAGAGGCCACGTCACTGCTTTCGGGAATTAAATAGAATATGAAAATGCCGGAAAATCAAAGTAATGAATATAGCAAAGAATATTCTGAAGAAGGTTTCTGGAAGAAAGTTAAGAAATATGCTCTCAAGGCAGGTAAGGAAGTTATCGAGAAAGCTCTTATGCTGTTTTATTGTCTTCAAGATAAAGACACTCCGAAGTGGGCAAAAGGGGTTATTGTCGCTGCTTTAGGTTATTTTATTTGTCCTGTAGATGCCATTCCTGATGTTGTGCCGGTTGTTGGATTTGCAGATGACCTTGGCGTCTTAGTTGCAGCTCTTGCAATGGTTGCAGCCCACATTAAAGAGGAGCATAAACAGAAGGCTAAGGAAACTCTTACAACGTGGTTTGGCGACAGCGAGTAAGAATCAATAGTAACACTTATTCCGCATCGGTAACCGGCAAAATTGATGTGCTCCGTCCACTCATTTAGACATCCATCGTGCACAAACCACCGACGGGGGTAATGATTTCCGCCCCCACCGATAGGTTGCGTGGGCGATAATATTGTTCAGCCATATTTTCGATAAGCCGGCGGGCATGTTTGTCTTCGACAAGGGCCACGATGCTGCCGCCCATCCCGGCGCCGACAAGGCCGGCGCCGAGGACACCCGGAGCTGCCATCGCGATGTCAACGAGCATATCTATTTCGGGCAGGCTGACGTTATAGCCACCGCCCCGGCGCCACAACCGGGCCCGGCTTACACGGCGGGGGTCTGCTGATTTTAGGTCGCTTATCAGGGCATCAATCCTTGCATCGGGATAACTGTTGTCGGTTGGTATGCGCTTTCCGTCAACCACCTTTGTTACGCGGTCGCCATCGTGGGAGATGCTCATCACCTCGCCGAAGGTCTTAATATCGCCCGTTCGCAGACATTGCGGGACCATCCCAGCGCGAATACACTCGGCTATCCCATAAAGGCATATCTGCCTGACGTGATAGCCCTGCTCGGGCTCATCATGACTTCTAAAGACACGACGAATCTTTTGCTCGCGTTCCGGAAGGAATTCCAAAATGTCCGCACGGCTGACAGAGGCGGGCAGTGATTTTATCATTCGATAGATTTGGACCTCATCAACGCCAAGTCTTTGAGGATTGACATCACGAAGTCGTTCGAGCTTGCCGGCATACTCTGGAAAGTTTTTGCGTATCATCATCAAGCCGAATATATAGGCGGCCACCCGGCTGTTAAAGATATCGCGGGCGCCGGCTTGCTTCTTCGCCTCGATACCGCTGTTGGCCAAAACGAAGCTATGGCCGGCCGGAAGCGCAGCGTCCTCTACTGTCAGTGGAAAAGCCGTAATATGGAGGATTGTACCGGGCTTGCCGAATATAATAGCAGCGTGGTCGCTGTATCCGCCGCGGGTGCCTACATACCATTCAGCAAAACCTGCGTGCCCAACTAAATCGGCAGGCTCAATCTGAAGCGAGTTTATCCGTATTACCGCTTCTGCTGCTACCATAACCACTGCCGATGACGAACCAAGCCCCGCCGCTCTGGGGACATTACCATAAAACATCATATTCATCCCCTTAATGGTCCGTGCGAAAGTACCATCGTCTTTCGTGTTGAGATGCTGAAAGTACAGCACAGCAGCGCGTATATAATTCGACCAGGTAACCGATTTGTCATGCCTGCGTTTTTCAAACTCATCGTGACACCAGGCGTCCCAGTCCCGGATTTTCTCCCCGCTCGGCAGACAGTCACTAATGCAGAATTGCTCATCGGGAAACTGACTCGACTCGACGTTTTTCGCCAGCACCAGGTCGTCATCACGCGGCTCGACTACCAGCCACATTTGTTTGACACAGACGGGATTTACCGCCCCGCCGCGGTGGTCGATATGAGTGCCAACCAGGTTAACACGACCGGCTGAGCGCACTATGATAACACCCCTGTCTTCTTGTCGAAGACAAGCAGGGGGGCGGTCTGCGTCATATCTGTCGGCAAATTCTTCAAGGCTGCGCAAACACATCTGGGCCGCTTCTGTCTTCAAATCCTCATTATCGCCGTAGATTTGGCCCAGCCTGTTGTCAAATGCACTGTTTGCCTCTTTAATCAGAGCAATCCAATCGCTGAGGGGCCGTTGGCCACTTATTTCTACAGCCATAAGTTTTCGTCCTCTATGATGCCCCTGCTTTCGCAGTGGCAAGCTTGGCCCCGTATAAACGAGGGGGTGTTCAATATACATGCAAATAATAAGCTTTACCCGGCTGAGTACGCCGTATTGCCATTGATTATAGTCGACTCGACGGTTACCTTGTAATTACCCGGCGAGCCGGTGATATCAAGCACGCACAAATCAGCCTTTGCCCCGTCAACGACCGCACCGCAGCCTTCCTTTTCCAGGCCGGTTAGTTTACACGCATTGGTAGAGAATATTTTTGAGGTTGCCACTAAGGCTTTTTCCAGCTCCATCGCCTCGTGCCGACGGTTCCAGATGCCCTGCATATCCGTGGTAAACCAATTGAGCAGGTTGGCAAATCCGCGGTCCATCGTCAAATTGCTGCTGAAGAGCGTGTTTGGCTTGCCGACGACTTGAAAGTAATCGCCGCTTTCGCTGAGGGCGCCACGGACACCACCACTGGTGAACTGCCTGATGTCCGAACCTGCTGCGAACAGACAGTCTGTTACCCCAACTATCCTATCCGTACCTTTGCGCCTCAGGATGTCTCTTACGTATGCGGGGTTGACATGGCAGCCGTCAAGAATTTGCTCGGCATAAAGCTCGTCGGATTTTAACACTGCTTCAATCGCTCCTCCGCCGTGGAATGGCTTGTACGAACCACCCGTTGGGCCATTGGTAAAGTGGATGAAGTATTTCAGTCCGGCCCTGGTCGCTTCGGCAATCTGCTCACAGGTTGCGTTGCTGTGCCCGGCTCCTACTACGATGCCCTTATTGGTGAGATATTCGGTCAGCTCATAGCTGGCTCGGCCAAAATCCGGTACCACATTTGCCAGCTTGATAGTCCCTTTGTCCTCGATTCTGTCGAAGGAGCCGGTGACAAATTCAAGAACGTCGTCCGGATTTTGGGCGCCGGCCATCCGGGGATTAAGGAAGCTGCCTTCTAAAAGTGCACCCAAAATCCTGGCGCCCCGTTGAGTTTCCGGCTTATTTAGATAATGATACAGTTGAGCAAAACAATTCTTGAGATTCTCAATTGGGCTGGCCCAGGTTCCAACGTAAAAACCTGTAACACCAAACCTGACGAGCGTTTCACTTAACATACTCAAGCCATATTCATAAGCAGACGGACTATTATCAAAGGTCCTGGATTTTGGGTCATAAAGGCCGGTGGTGAATTCAAAGAGGTTGTAACCGTGAAAATGTATGTCAACAAATCCCGGCACGACATATTTGCCGGAGATGTCCACAGCCTCATCAAAGTCGGCTTTGTCGCTGACAAACTCAATCCTGGATTCCCGCAAGGCGGGGTCCCTGCCGTTGCGCAGGACAATATCGCTGCGCATCAGACGCTGCGGCGTTACCAGAAAGCCATTTTTGAGCAGAACTGTTTTCATCATCTTAGTTTGGTTAATTGGTTA
>CAZLIO010000103.1:0-9348 GCA_964559025.1 uncultured Pirellulales bacterium
CACGAAATCTTAGACAACTAATCCTCCATAACCACCGGCTTTAGCCGTAGGTTTTTCCGGTTTCATCCACGTAAATAGTTCCGGTTGCCTGCTTTATCACTTTAATGGCCTTTGGCACCTCGTCCAGCTTTGGGACCTTGAATATTTTGTCACACTTTCGGCAGTTTATCCTCCGGTCCGCGGCACTGCTATCAAGCAGCCAGGTACTGCCACAAGCCGGGCATTGGGCGATAATCTGCATCGGTATATTCCTAATATTAAGAGCCAGATATTAAAAGGAGCACCTTTCGGAACTAACTTAAAGACAAAATATTCTATCCACGGAGTCGATAGTTATCCATCGGAAACTTCCTTGATGTCCCATAATATGGTTTCTGCCCAAACGTTACCACCTTATATACAAAGAACAAAAGTATGTGACCGAGCTCGGCGAGATTTTGCTTGATTTAGATGCTTAAATCTGTTAAAATATTTAGCAATGGGGGACGGAATGATAAAAAGAATTTCATGCAAAGTTATTAGAACAATTCCTCTTAATCAGTGCGGATTTGAACTGCGCCTTGCAAGCAGACCACACGATAAGCCTCTTAACATTAGCAATGCTGCCGCCAGAATCCCAAACACAAAAAAGTACATTTGGGAACCGGCTGCGAATGTTCAAGCCGGACACACCAATAACTCAGTTACCTATACAGACCGGTTAGACATTACAAGAATGTCCATCAACGATGGCCTGACAGCACAAGTGCTCGATTTGTACGTTTAAACATTCAGCTTTTTTGCCACTTGCTAAGAATAAAGACAATGATAAGCAAAGCAATCGCTTTATGTAATAGCCTCCACGTTACAGACAAAAAAACGGCGAGGTACGTGTATTCTTAGGTGTACTAAGTGTACACATTTCCTCGCCGAGCTTATAGAATCCGTTCAGGCTCCTGATTAGACCATCCATGGTCGGCCCTGCGATTTAAGACTTTTTATTTTAAGATTTTTATATACCAAAGTTTATGATGTTCTTTGCAGCTCGTTTGATGTTTTTCGGACTTTCAAGCTGGCCTGACAATAAAAGCCCTCTTGCCCGCTCGATGGCCTTAGAATCCGTTTTTGGTGTTTGCATCGCCCTGTCAATGAAAGAGGCATAATCGACCTGTATGGATGCACCCATATCATTATCCGGAAGAGCTGCCGTAGAGTTAGGCTGTCTGGATAACGATTTTTCCAGGAAGCCTTGAATTTGATTGGTATCTAATTTCTCAATCATTGGGCTATAATTCTTTTCAGAATTCTCTATCTACGATTCTTTTCGCACATTTTTAATAAAACTTTACAATTTTTTTCGAATAATTCATTTTTTCTCTAAAGTTAATGCCCTTTTTGGACGAAATTACAGGTTTGGCTATAAAAAACCTTCCTTTTGAACTGGTTCCCAAACACATTTTTGCATTTTAGAGCCTCAACTATAGCGTTTCCGCCACCTCATAACTTACAAACTTTATAAATTCAATTGGACTGACAGCCGCTAACTGCTCATGCAAAGGCGCATAACCCGAGCGCTTCTGTGAGCGAAAATAGTCCCTTATGCGATACTCGGTTGTTTTATCGGCGCTGTCCCAAACCTGCTCAATGGCCCATAACAACTGTCCATCTCTGAGGTCAATAAGCTTTAAGCGAAGTGCAATAGTCATATGAGGATAAGGTCTGAATTCAGTAATAGTCCCAAGCAATACTGCATCGCACTTTAACGTCTCATGGATTGCCGATAGCTGGTCAATGGTATATTTCGAGTCCAGGTCCAGCTGCAAACTTCGCCACGAAGGGTCATTCTGCCGGACAACAGTTAAACCGAAAATCTGCTTCTTTTGCAACGCCTGGTATAGCTTTTCGGTTACATCGGTGGAGACTTCCGGATAACTCGAATCGTTGTCCAACTCAACAATAGCAACCCTTCCAACCGTAGTTAAGCTCTTATTCGGATTCAGATAATAGTAGTCGGCAGCCGGTGCAGAAGCTCTATAATAAGTAATGCACCCCGATAAAAGAGCTGCCAGCAATAACAATATTGCGACTCGTGACCGGTGCCCTACCACTGGCGAGATGTGAGTCAAACCGCAAGCGACCAACAACGAGCGGCGAGCGACCAGATATGATAATATGGTTCTCGAGCTATTCATTCGATTCACCTAACGTCAATGTTTTCTAATTTTCAGACTGGTTTGTTTTACTTAACGATGCGACGGTAGTCGAGCTTGTATCCTTACCCTGGGCCGACTTCGTCTTGACCTCTCCGCCAAGAACTTTAAGTATCTTAAGCAAAGCTTCCAGCTGGGCTGTTTCGGCGTCACGTATTTCATCACGGAAACCAAGGATATCGGTTTTCCAATTATTCAACTCAATACGCATTGTAATTAAAAGGTCATTTGCTTCGCCTAACTCCCTCTGCGTCTGCTGTAATTGAGCCTCAAGAGTAACGACCTGGCCCTTGAGCTGCTGGTTCCTTGCGTTAAGGTCCTTGTTTTCCTGCCGTAGTACAGCCGCCTCTTCAGAGAGTTTAGCATGCTCTTTCGACAATTCCATCGCAGAGGCTACGACAGTCGAGTGCTGTGGAGCAGATTCCTGAAACCTTTTTGCTACGGAATCACTCTGCTGTTTATCAGACTTCGGCGAGCTCGGTCGAGCCGTAGAGTCGGATTTGACAGCAACCTCCGGCGGTTCCTGGACAGTAACGCAGCTCAATAACAATAATACCGGCATTAATGAAATCAGTAAAAAGATTGTTTTTTTGTTACTTTGCATTGTACTTTTCTCCATGTTATTTGGTTTGGTCGGGTGCTTGAGGCGCACCATTTTGCTTTTCGACAACCTCCGGCGCTTTGGCACCGGCATATTCACATCTTAAATACATTCCTGTACCGCAGGAACAGGTTATTTCTATAACAGCAAATTCGGGCTGGCTTTCCACGATACGCACCTTTGGCTCAGCTAAGGCAGCGCCCGTCTGTTTCGGCCGGCCCGGTTCAGGCTGCACAATATCGATAGTGAATTGGCCTTCAATTTGAACGTCATTTTCCTTTAGAATTCGACCTGCTGTTTTTCCCATTTATTATTTTATCCCAATATTTACTACTTTAATGTGTTTCCCAACCGTTAGTCACCAATCGGCCATTTTTAGTCAAGCACAGTAATCAATCCTGGTATTGTCGGAATTCCGGTCGCTTTGGTTTTCAGTCCATTCCCGGTCTGAATTGTTCATATCCTGCTCATCCACGGACTCGTCCAACTGCTGTTCGCCTTCTTCCTCATTTTCCTGGTGTAACTGCGGGCGTCGTTTTCTTTCTTCACGCCGCTTGGCGGGAGTCAAACCAGTGATACTCTGCAAACCTTCGACCGGTTTTATCATATTGGAATCATAATCTGCCATCTTTCCAATACCTCAATTTTACTGACAAGTTAAATAAAGCACTTGCGTGCAGCTGGCTGACACGCGATTCGGTAATTTCGAAAATTTCGGCGATTTGTTTCATTGTCAGATGCTGCTGGTAATAAAGCAGGATGAGCTGCCGCCGCCTCTTGGACAACTGTTGTATTGCCTCGGCTAACTTATCTATAAGCTCTGCTCGTTCGATCTGCTCATCAGGAGCACTCGTATTAGCTGCGGCTAAAAGATTACCCAGCGCCGGCGAATCCTCTCCAAAAGCATCGAGTGAGACAAAATACTGTGCACGAGCGTTTTCGAATGTTTCAAAAAGCTGATCAATAGATATTCCAAGTTTTTCGGCTAATTCGGCATCAGTAGGTGCTGTGCCTGTCTGCTCAAGAATCTTGCGGCTGAGCTGCCGGGCGCTGCGAATCCGCTTGTTGAGATTTGCAGGCAGCAAAGATGAGCCTCTTAGCTCATCAAGAACGGCTCCTTTAATTCTAATATAGGCATAGGTTTTGAACTCGGCATGGTGGGACGGGTCAAAATCGCGGGCAGCCTTAACCAATCCAACAGCTCCTGCGGAGACCATATCTTCAAATGATAACGGAGGCCTCAGGTACGTTACGACCTGCCTGACTATCCTGTGAACCATAGGCAAAAGCTCGGCTATCTGCTCATTTTCGACTTCGCCTTTGGTGGACCTTTTTTGGCCTGAGTATGCGCGCAGGGCAACACTATTTAGATGCTTTCGGCTATCTTCCGGTGTTCCCAAAGTCAATAAACCAGCTTTGGAGTCCCGAACAAACTGCTCTTCAGAGAAGTTTTCAGTCTTTACCGCCACTATTCTTTTCCTTTTGTCGGTTCATCTGGTTTGTAATCATCGCATTGATCAAAATAGCGTTTATGGCTTTTACTGCCCAGGCTACTGCTATATAAGCAAGCACCGCGCCCACGAGTGCCCTTTTGCAACAGGTAAAGGGCGAAAGGCCGCTAATCCAACCGATTAGGCTCAAGCCGAAAAAACATACCACGGCAATACTTACTGCAATTGAGCGAACGTGTAACGGCATAATTCGTATTCCTTGTCTATTGACTATTTTCTATTGACTATTGACTATTAGTTTGGAGTCCGAGATTGCAAAAAACACTGGATGCTCGGTGCCGGATGCTCGATGCTCGTCGAGAATCGAGGACCGAGAAACGACTATTTTCTCTCAATAGTCAATATTCAATTACCAATAATCAATCACTAATCACATTGCCGCCCCTGCTAAAGCAGGTGCAAGCTGTCCTTGCTCTTCGCGTGCTGTCATCTCAGTTTGCCGGATGGATATGGTCTCAATTGGCTCTACTTCGGTTCCAAGGACGATTTCGTCATAAGCTACGACCGGCAAAAGCGACACGGTTCGTGATAACATTGCGGCCAGTTGTGAGCGTAACCTTGAATCACACAACAAAACCACTTTGTCCCTGCCTTTATCCATAGCTGCCTTCCAGGCTTGCGCGGTTTTTCTGCTTATATCCATTGCTATCTCAGCAGGTAAAGCGAGGTTTATTCCATTCGCTTCCTGGCGCAAGTTTGAGACCATTTGGTGTTCGAGCGCCGGTTCCATTGTTATGGCCGAAACTTTGCCGTCCTCGTTTTTAAACAGCTCGGTAATGGTTCTATTTAAGGCTTTACGAACCATCTCGGTCAATACATCGGTGTTTTTTGTTTTTGAGGCGTTCTCTCCCAACGATTCAAGTATGACAGTCATCTCACGAATCGGTATTGCATCTGTCAGAAGGTTCTTAAGGACGCGCTGAAGCATTCCAATAGGTACTTCTCCATTGGTACCAACAACCTCACCGACCAAAGAGGGCTGAGTTTTGCGAAGCCTGTCAACAAGAAGCTGAACGTCCTCACGTGTCAACAATTCGCTTGCGTGTTTTTTCAGCGTTTCAGATAAATGAGTAATGAAAACAGATTCGGGGTCGATGACAGTATATCCGTTTAGCTCGGCCTTTTCCTTGTCGGCCGGTGCAATCCACAAAGCAGGCAATCCATAAACAGGTTCATTGGTTTTTATGCCCTCTATTTTTGTCTGAACATTACCGGCATCCATTGCGAGGAACATATTTGGCTCTAATTTTCCTTTTGCCACTATATGGTCGAGAATCCTAATCTCGTAAGTAGCAGGTTCAAGGTTTATATTGTCCTTGAGGCGAACCAGAGGAATAACGATTCCAAGCTCCTGCGCAAATTTTCTCCTCAAGGCACCGATGCGGTCGAAGATAGCACTGTCTTTTCGAGGGTCCACCATACTAATCAATCGCACACCGACCTGGACAGAAACTCTGTCAATGTCCAGCAAGTCTTCAACCGGTTGTTTCTCGGCTTTTGTCGGCTGCTTCGAGTCTTCGAGCTTTCCGGGACGGGATTTTCCAGACCTGACCACGGCTCGTCCGGTTAAAGCAGTACCTGCAGCCAACAACAGAAACGGTATTGGAGGCAGGCCGGGCACAAGGGCCAACGAAGCAATGATGAAGGATGCTATCGTCAGTGGCTCGCTTGTCTTAAGAAACTGCCTGCTAAGGTCCTGGCCAACACTATACTTCGAGGAAATTTTGGTTACGAGAAAACCTGAACTTATGGAGATTATCATCGATGGTAACTGGCTGACAAGTCCGTCTCCAATGGAAAGAATTGAATAGGTCCTTATGGCACCGGCAACCGTCATACCGCGTGAGTAGCCCATAGCTATGCCGCCGATGATGTTAATAGCAGTGATTATTATTCCGGCCTTTGCATCGCCTCGAATGAATTTGCTGGCACCATCCATTGCACCATAGAATTCACTTTCTTTGACAATTTTTGCTCTTCGTTCATTGGCCTGTGTTTCGGTAATAATTCCAGCGTTAAGGTCCGCGTCAATCGCCATTTGCTTACCGGGCATGGCATCAAGGGTGAAACGAGCAGCCACTTCGCTTATTCGCTCAGCACCTTTTGTAATTACTATGAATTGTATAACAACAAGGATTAGGAAGATTACCACACCGACGACGAAACTACCGCCGGCGACGAAATCACCGAAGGTCTGGATAATTTCCCCGGCATTTCCTTGTAAAAGTATCAATCTGGTTGAGGCCACATTAAGAGAAAGGCGAAACAGTGTTACGAAAAGAAGCAGTGAAGGAAAGGTGGATAATTCGAGCGCCTCTTTTGAGGTGAGAGTAATTATCAAAACAGCCACAGCCAACGAAATACTGCAAGCCAGAAGCACATCCAACACTGGTGTTGGCAGACGGATTAGAAGGGTGGCAAGAATCGTCACCAGACCGACAGCCAAAATAATATTGCTGTGAGACATGAAAGGCGTCTTAAGGGCGTCCGGTCCCGATGCTCCTGGTACATTTGATTTTATAGAACCTGCCATAACAATTGGTTCCCGCAAAGCGGGATTCCTTTCTTCTCAAATTCAAGCGCCGGTGACTTCAGCGTCTCCGAGGCCAAGAATCTGTTGTATCTTGACGGCAAATCGGCCGTCCACAACCACAACACTTCCCGTGGCAAACCGAGTATCCCTGAGATACAAGTCTGCGGGTTCACCAATAGATTTATCGAGCTCCAATACTGAGCCAGGTCCAAGCCTTAAAAGCCGCCGGACAGGTATCTCTGTTTGTCCAATAGCAACAGTAACAGCTATGTTCACATCCAGTAAGAGGTCAATACTTCCGCCGGCACCTGTGTCGCCGGTTGCATTAACTTCAGAAAATTCAGCAGATTGCGCCTTTGTTTTTGAGTCTTCTTGTGCCGTAGCGTTTTGCTGTTTTTCTTGCACGGCTTCAGTTGTTTCTGCCATATTTTGATTTCCTTAAAAAAATTGGTGATTGGTTAATTAACTACTTACTATTTACCACTCACCACTCACTATTTACTCTGTATCACAAGGCAGCTCTGTAATTAGCACAGCGTGCTTGCCCTCTGATTTTGCAGGCCGACCGCGAAAAGCAGTTTGACCGCTAACTACCAACTCGATCGATTCATTAACCTTTTTATCAAGTAACAATATATCTCCCACCTCAAGATTCATTATCTCTTCAAGAGTAAGCACCGTAGAAGCCAGCTGGGCCGTAATACAAATCGGTATTTGCTGCATATGGCCCAGTATTGCTTTTGAGATATCCTCTGCTGAGAAGCCACCAACAGTTTTAGCGGCTTTGCCCACAACAGATTCCAGCTTGCTGCAGAGTAATAAGATGTAAGCTTCAGAACCGCTTTCCTGTTTTTTTCTCTTGACGTCAAGAGTAATTTTACAGATTTCTTCTGTGCCTTTCAGCTCGAAAGGAAAGAGTCCTCGGACAATATTCTTTGCCGGCTGGAAGTCCCAAATATTCTGAGAAAACGCCTCAATAAGGGCAGAGAGCAGGTCCAACAAAAGCGATTCTTCCAATTGCGACAAATCTCTACCTGAATTTTCTTCAGATTCAGGGTCGCCGAGCAATTGTGTAGCCCAGATGAAAGCCGTTTTGATGGGTATGCTAATGAGTCCACAGGGATGGTCCTGGCCGGTGCCGAAAGCAAGATAATAATCATTCTGCCTGCTCTCCATAGCCTGGTCAACAAGCTCAGCAGCAAAGTGCTGCTTTGTCGAAACAACTGTGACATCGAACTGGCTGTGGCAAAAGTCAACGAATTTTACGGTCATGGCTTTGGCCACCTTTTTTGTGAAATTGTCGAGCTTATCGAACTGCTTTGTATCAAAATAGTGGGGCTTGTTCCAATTGTACTCCGCAGCCTCTATACCTGTAGTATCTTCCATTGGGCCGGAGCCAACGACACTGAGGAGCTGGTTTATTTTTTCGTTGCTTAAATTGTTAGCCGCCCTGCTCATTGTACAGCGAATTCCTTAAATAGAATGCTTTTGATTTTGGGCTTGGAATCAGGAAAAAGCTTTTCGTTAAAAGCGTCGAGCACCTGCGATTGGATACGCTTGAGGTTCATATCGCCCCTGATATCATCAAGACCTAAACTCGCAAGGTAAACAGTGAGCCAGTTTGTCAGGATGGGTTTTTTCTCATTAAAAAAAGCTTTGCCCTTCTGCTCATCCACGTCAGAACTTACTTCAAGTGTTAAAGAGGCCCGCACATAACGTGTTACGTCGGTCACATTGAGATTTGCTACAACAGGCTCCAAATCATAATACCAGGTTTTCCGGGTATCAGCCGGCGTACCCTTCGCTTCCAGGTTATCTACCTGAGCAGACTGGTCCTGTTGGGAATCTCCAGGAGTTTGAGGTGTGCTGGAACCGGCAAACATTCGACCGAGAGTGAGGCCGGCACCGATGAACAACACTACCACGACAGCCATTATTATCCACGGCAGGAACCGACCAACCAAGGACTTCTTATCACTCGATTCGGTCTTTTCGGTCTTTGTTGCATCTTGTTTTTCCTGCGTTTCCTGCTGTTTTGCATCATCTTCATCTGCCATTTTTTTACCTCAACTATTTTAAAAACATTGTAATCATGCCAACTGCAGGCAATTTTGTCTGCGATATCGATGTATTCTATCGCGTAACGTTCGGTCACTAATACCCAGGACCTTCGCGGCCTTGGTCTGGTTGCCTCCTGTCTGGCGTAAAGTATCCAAGATTGCCCTCTTTTCTATCTGTTCAAGGGGTACTCCGCCCAGGTCTGAGACCTGAGTAGTATTTGACGGAAGCCCAAGCACATTATTTTGTCCTGCACCAAATGAACCCAAGCCTGGTCCGGCCCGTTGCGAGACGGTCAAATCACTGCTTCTTTCCTGCGGAAGTGGTTGTAATTCATCAAAAAGCCAGGAGACATCAGCTAATGACAGTGTCTGTCCAACTCCTAAAATCAACGATGTTCTTACAACATTGCGCAATTGTCGGACATTTCCGGGCCAGTGATATTTAGCAAAAATG
>CAZLIO010000104.1:0-9332 GCA_964559025.1 uncultured Pirellulales bacterium
ACAAAAGAGGCGGAAACCACTACGACTTAGACACCAATTAAATCAACAGCCCCTTCACGCGGGGTTTTGACCTCATCCACTTGCTTTTGGCTCGAGGGTCAAATCTGCAAAAAGCCCGGCCTTGAATTTAAAATATGCCAAAGAAGCTACCATAACTGCGTTGTCAGTGCAATATTGTTTTGGCGCAACCAGCAGTTTTTTGGGCGGGACATCCGAGTCGCACATTTTTTGTAAGTGGCTTCGCAGTTGGTTATTGGCTGCTACGCCTCCGCCCAACAGGATGGTCCTGGCGCCAATTTTTTTGGCGGCCCGCTGTGTTTTTTTTACGAGGACATCAATTACCGCCGCCTGGAATGAGGCCGCTATATCGGCGATTTGCCGGGCGCTCATCGAATCGACCTTGTTTTCGCCTTTCATATCCTGGCCGCGACAGTAATACAGCACTGCTGTTTTGATACCGCTAAAGGAAAAGTCCAGCGAATCGCGGCCGAGCATTGAACGAGGGAATTTTATTGCTTTGGGATTCCCATTTTCAGCGGCCATTTCAATGCTGGGGCCTCCGGGATAGGGCAGCTTCAGGATTGTCGCAACCTTGTCGAAGGCTTCGCCGGCGGCATCGTCAATGGTATGGCCCAATAGTACAGGCTCCAGCGGCGAATTGTAATCGTAAAGGCAGGTATGTCCGCCGGATACGATAAGGGCGACAGCAGGTAATTGCAAATCGTCCTCGGACAGCATTGCCGATTGCAAATGGGCGTGCAGGTGATTGATTGCTATTAAGGGCTTTTGCCAGACGAAGCTGAGTGTCTTGGCGGCGGTAACACCTACGACCAGAGCGATGGTCAGACCGGGTTGATTGGCAATTGCAATTGCATCAATATCATCTCTAACAACATTGGCCTGCGCTATTGCCTCTGCTATAACAGGGTATATTTTTTCGATATGTGCGCGGGAAGCAATTTCCGGAACAACGCCGCCGTATTTTTCGTGCAGTCTGGTTTGCGAGGCGATTACCGAGGATTTGACGATTCGGCCATCTGCAACCACAGCGGCGGCGGTCTCATCACAACTGGTCTCAATACCGAGAATATTTATGGATTTATCCTGCATAGAGCTGGATATTAGCCAAATAAGCAGGGACTGTCAATGTTCCAGGAATTGGGCTTTGCAGTATAAAAGTGTGCCGCAATTTCTTGTTGTGGAAACTATAGTATGGTATGCTATTTTATGCCGATTCATAACTCTGTGCTAAACAAAGGTTGTGTGTATGAGTGAAGAACTTGAAGTTTTGAAGATGTTCGACACACATCCTGAGATTGCTGTTCGATATCGAAAATTAATGATGCGCAAATCCGGTCAGCAGCGTTTGGTTATGGGCTGCTCTATGTACGATACCGCCAAAGAAATAGTCCGCAGTGCCATTTATAATAGCCGTCCCGGGATAACGGAGGCGGAAATTAAAAGGGAGATTTTCTTAAGATTTTACGGACAGGAGTTCAGCGAAGACGACAGGAAAAAGTTGATTTCAGCACTGGCGTCGGAGTAATTATTGAGATTAATTGTGTTTTCGTGAGGGCTTGTTGTGTTTGGGATTTAGACGTAAACCATATAGTTGGTAGTTAGAAGGTTTATTGTAGTAACACTTTGCTTGAGGAGATTTTATGTCTACTACATCCATATTTGTTGAAATCCTCATTGTTGGTATAGAGGCATTAATCTGGATTGGGCTACTCCTATGCACTAGATGGAATCTCTGCCGCGGTTTAGAGATATTAACAGAATATAAGGAGTACTCTGTGCTTATTACAACGTTCCTGCTTGCATTGGCATATGTAATCGGGATCTTTATCGATAGGGTGGCAGACAGTTTTTATAGGATATTTCGTTATTCTTATGATAAACCTCTGCCTGAGACCGTAGGAAAGATGCGACTTAGGATCATGCATGATAGTGAAGGCATGGCAAAATTCCTTGATTATCAACGCAGTAGGCTTCGAATCGCTCGAGCTACAGTCTTTAACCTATTTCTAACGATTCTTGTGGGTTCGTGTTGGCTGGTTCAGCATCCTAACAGTAATGACATGTATGTCGTGAAGTTAATGATCGTTATCGGAGTATTTGCTTTAGTGATATCTCTGATCGCTACTCGCCGTATCGATAAGGCTCAAATGTCGCGTCTTAATGAAGCGTACGAAATAGTCACCGAAACAAAGGAGAATAATATGTCCCAGCAGGTCGTAGCTGCGGTATGCTATCGACGTAAAAACAGCGAAATCGAATTCCTTTTGGTTCGCACAAAAAATGGAAAACACTGGACATTTCCAAAAGGACACGTCAAACAGAAGCCCCCCGAAATGCCCTGGCTTGCTGCTAGCCGTGAAGCTGGTGAAGAGGCGGGAGTTAGCGGCTCGATTGAAAAAGAGCTCTTCACTTGTTACGCATATCGCAAAGGTAAAAAAGCGAAAGAAGACGTGGTAGCTGCCTACTTGATGCTCGTCGAGTCGGAACGTAAGCCAGACGAGCCCGGTCGAGACCCACAATGGTTTACACCGGAACTGGCCGTGAAGAAACTTGCTAAGCGTCGTGAGGAGAAATATGTGCGAGAGCATCAGCGGGTTGTACAAGAAGCAATTGCCCGGCTTGAGTAAATATCATGGTATAATGAGAAAACCGGATCGGCAAATCCCGCCTAATGTAATCACGATCGCTCGTCTGCCGTTGCTGCTCGATTTCGAGATTTAATGATGAGTAAAGCCGGCCAGGAGCGTTTGGTTATGGGCTGCTCTATTTACGATACCGCCAAAGAAATAGTCCGCAGTGCCATTTATAATAGCCGGTCCGGGATAACGGATGCGGAAATTAAAAGAGAGATTTTCTTAAGATTTTACGGGCAGGAGTTCAGCCAGGCTGACAGGGAAAAGTATCTTTCAGTACTGGCGTCAGATATTGGATAGCTCAGCTTTTGTCTGAGTGGAGTTTTTTGATAGAGGCTTTGGTGAGGAGGAGGATTTGTTTGCAGATGCTTTTGCAGACGTGCAGGAGTGAGAAACGAATTGGAACCATTTTGGGTAGCTGGAAATCTGTGCATATATTTTGGGGGAAGTCATCGCCAGCAATATCAATCTTAGCGATGTCTGAGCAGCCGAAACCTATTTGTCTTGCTATTTTGATAATGGGCACGTTTTTCGGCTCGATACCGATTAGTTTGGCGCATATAGTTTCACAGGCGATTGGGTCGGTTCCGCCGATGAGCCAGCCGAGGGGTCTGGCTCTGCCGCGAATTGGGCCTGGGCCATCCATCGCAATGACAGCATCGATGATAGTAAAGGCGGGATTCAAAAATTTGAATATGTCGATAAGTAATTCACAAAAATCTTGAGCATTTCCTCCCTTTTTGAAGTGCCAGAGGGCCTTTCTTTTGCCGCTGACACAGCCGAACATATTCTTAACGGCAAACGTAGCTGTCAATTGCTGATGAGATTTGAATTTCGGCAGATTTATAATGACATCGGCGTCGAGAGCGACAGAACTTATGCCGACCCTGGTGTTCTTTGTTCCTATGAGGCACTTTTTTGGTTTATCGAGCTGCTTTACCGGCACTGATAATTTCTTCAGCGGTTCATCCAACCGCAGTGCCTTTACGCAGGTGAAGACATTGCCCCAGGCCGGTGAATCGCCGACAAAAGGTTTTGCGCCGAAATCCTTCAGGAGGCGGGCGGTTTCAAGAATTACTGCTGGATGGGTCTGGGTTGCGTGACGGCGGGACCTTGGGGCGATGAAATTCGGCTTAAGCAGAACGGTGTCGCCCGGTTTTACAAATTTTTCCAGTCCGCCGAGAAGTGCGAACTGTCTTTGTAATGCTTCGGCAATCCTGGTCTGGCTGTAATCACTGCATCGAGACAATATCACTGTTGGGTTGGGCATAGGGCGGTCAATAATTTGTACGGGTACAAACGAGTAAGAATATTCTGACGGCAGGCTTAAGCTCGGGCGGTTTACGCTCGGTTTCGCTGAAGAACAGGGTGCCTTTGGGATTGCTGAAGAACAGGCCCCCTAAAGCTGTTTGGTCGCTGACGTATTCTTTGGGGCCCAGCAGGACAAAATCGCCCGGGCCCATTTTGAGTGCGAAGGCGGCGGCGCTAAAGGGAAACTCGCGCCGTTTTGCCCGAGCGTCCAAAAGTGGGATTGCAGCTCTTCTTATCGGTGGCGAAAATACCGGATAGGCGGTAACGTTGCATACGCCTCTTGAGCCGGGTATTGTTTGGGCTGTGAGCCGCAAGGTAAGGATGCCGGGTCCAATATTTGCACCTTCCTTTGAGCCGTAAGTTGAGGTGAAGGAGATGGTTCGTGGGCCGTCTAAACCGGTGATGGCAATTGACTCGGGCAGGCCGTCGGCCAACATCAGCGAAACTTTCGTTAATATTTTACCGCTGGCGGCAAGCAGCAAATTGTAGATTTCGTCCAACATTCGGATTTGGCCGAAGTGGACCGAAAACGAGTTGGCGCCGAAGGCATAAAGACTGTTGAATCGCAGAGGCCTTGTGTACAAATTCTTGCGAGTATCATCCAATTTGTCGATGTTTTCGGCGGGTATTTCAAAAATGTGGAGGTCAAAATTTATCGTCTCAATCAACCGCGATGGGGGCGGCTTGCCGTCCTGACGGGGGGCCAGGTCGCCGATTTTGATATTTTTCCATATCGGCTCTTCTTCAGGAGCAGTACAACCTATCAGGCAAAAACACAACAAGACACAAGACCCAAGACACAAGACACCAGACCTAAAACGGAGGAAGGAAAACAGAAGGCAGAGGACAGAGGAGATATGTTTTGTCTCTGGCCTCGTGAGACTGGAATCTGATACGGCCGCAATTTTAATAGCACGAATCATAAAAATAGAGTAGCAATTGTGTAAGAAGCTGTCAATAAATTCGATGTTTCTATATCGTGTAGAATATGGTATCTTCTTGACCGAGTTTGTCGTTTTGTTTTAATAATGCAGTTTTTTGTGTAATGATGAATCGAATTTGAAAGGTGCAAAGAAGATGAAAGTCAGTAAGCGTGCCCAGGAGGTGCCGCCATCGGCAACTCTCGCTGTTACTGCACGGGCGCAGGAATTAAAGGCGCAGGGTACGGACATAGTTGGTTTTGGTGCAGGGGAGCCGGATTTCGATACGCCTGATTATATCAAGGATGCTGCTATCAAGGCTCTGAAGGCGGGTAAGACCAAATACACAGCCACAGCGGGAATAATTGAGCTGCGAACCGCCATAGCCGATAAGCTTAAAAAGGAAAATGATCTCGAATATAGCCCCGGCCAAATCATTGTCAATATCGGCGGTAAACACTCGGTCTATGAGGCTATGCAGGCGGTGCTTGACCCTGGTGACGAGGTTATCTTAGGTACTCCATACTGGGTAACTTATCCTGAGACAATAAAGCTTGCCGGTGCTGTTGCTAAAATTATTCAAACCGATAAAGATAACAGCTACAAGATTACTCCGTCGCAGTTGAAAGAGGCCATCACGGAAAAAACGGCTATGCTGTTGATTAACTCGCCGAGTAATCCAGGCGGTTTTACTTATACGCCCGAAGAGCTAAAAGCTATTGCAAAGGTCCTCGAAGGAACAAATGTGATGGTGCTCTCGGATGAAATCTACGAAAAGCTGATCTACGGCGATACCAGATTTGTGAGCTTTGCTTCGCTGAGTGAGGATGCCTACAAGAGGACTCTGACTCTTAACGGCTTTAGCAAGACTTTTTCTATGACCGGCTGGCGTTTCGGATACACCGCCGGGCCGCTGGAGGTCATAAAAGCGATGGGTCGTCTTCAATCTCATATGACCTCGAACCCTGTAACTTTCTGTCAGTATGCGGCGATTGCGGCTTTAGGTGAGCAGGCCGACCAGGCCATAGAAAAAATGAGAGTAGAATTCGAGCGTCGCGGCAAGTATATGGCCGAGCGGCTAAACAGCATCGAAGGCGTGGAATGCCCCGAATCGACCGGCGCTTTTTACTGTTTCCCTGATGTTTCCAGCCATTATGGCCGAAATATTAATGGTGCGAAAATTAACGGCAGTATGGATTTTGCAAAAGCGCTTCTGGAACAGGCCAATGTGGCGCTGGTTCCGGGGCTGCCGTTTGGCTGTGATAATAATGTCCGTTTGAGTTTTGCCTGTTCGCTCGAGCAGATTACTAAAGGATTGGACAGACTGGAAGAATGGCTAAAACAATAGAAGACAGAAGTCAGAAGTCGGAAGTAAGAGGTCAGAAGTCAGAGGTCGCAAGTCAGAGGTCAGAAGTCCTCCGTCGTCTGTCCTCTGTCCTCTGTTGGCTGGCGATGCTTATTTTTACATTCCACGCCTGTACACACATGGTAGCAGCGGGCGATACCTGGGTTGCGATGGCCTGCGGGCGACACTTTGTCAATCACGGAGTGGATACTGTCGAGCCGTTCAGTGCAAACTCACATAAAGCAGGCCCGACGGAAAAAGAGATCAAAACCTGGCCAAACTGGGCCCAATGGATAACGAACAAAGTTGGTATGAAGACAGTTAAATACTGGCATCCGACCGGCTGGGTCAACCAGAACTGGCTGACACACGTTATCTTCTATTCGTTGATTCCCAAGTCATCATACGCAGACGGCGTGAGTTTTCCTTCCAATGCGCTGGTCTATTGGAAATTCGCTATTTATATATTGACGGTGATTTGTGTTTATTACACGGGCCGGTTATTGGGTGTTAATCCGGCACTCTGTGCGGTCTTTTCCTGCTTTGCGATGTTTACAGGCCGTTCATTTCTTGATATTCGCCCCGCGGGTTTCTCGAATATGCTGGTGGCTGTCTTTTTGCTGATACTTGTCCTTACCACGTATCGAAACGTGTTGTATATATGGCTTGTTGTGCCGCTGACGGTTTTCTGGTGCAATGTCCACGGCGGATATATCTACGTATTTATAATGCTCATCCCATTTATAGGTTTGCACCTGTTGACCAATTGCAACAGAAAGTGGACTGCGATTTTATACAATGTTACTGCCTGGCCTTTCTTATATTTAGTCCTTTCCAAAGCCGGCCTTACATTACCCACATTTCTGTTTTTCATCCTGGTGATAGTTTTGGATATTGTCCTGATTTTTTTCAAGAAAAATCTTGTCTGTATTGGGTGGAAGGGAGTGTATCATACAATCGCCGCTTTTATTATTGCTTTCTTGGCTATGGTTTTATTCAATCCTTTTCATTTAACGAACCTGACTCACACTTTTGTCATAAGTGTAAGCGAACACGCTGCGAGATGGCGTAACATCCACGAATGGTGGCCTGCTTTCGACTGGGACAATCTGGTCGGTGATGAAAAACCTTTTTTGGTAATGTATATTATTGCCTGGGTAACTCTTGCGGCGTGGGCTGTTGTCCTGATAAAGACTTCCAAATCTGTTAACCGGCAATCTAAGCGAAAAATAAATAGTACAGAGGATTATAAACGGCCCAAAATCGATATATCGATAATTCTTATTGCCGCCCTTACTATTTATATGGCCATTCGTTCCCGTCGGTTTATTCCGATAGCTGCCATTGCTGCCTGCCCAATTATAGCGATGTTTATCGACCAGCTCGTTCGTGCAATGTCAGCAGTGCGTAACTTGCGGAAAAACAATCGTCTTATTGTCTCAGCGATGCCGTATAATCTACAATTGTTTTTTATACTTGCCGGCGCCGTGGCGGTCTTGTTTTTTGGGACATGGTGGGGGCTTAAATTTAAGCGTATTTATCTGGATTCCTGGCCTCGCGACCCAAAATTTACTTCAATGTTTATGCGGATGACCGATTCGAGTCAAAAGCCGTTTTGCGCCACTAAGTTTATAAAAGATAACAAGCTCCGAGGTAATATGCTTAATTACTGGACTGAGGGGGGGTTCATCGCCTGGGGTCAGGAGCCGGACCCGAATACCGGCCGAACGCCTCTGCAGTTATTTATGGATGGCAGGGCACAGGCGGCGTATAACCGCGAAGCCTTTGAAGAGTGGTCTACTATTATGGCCGGAGGTATGATTACAGGCCAGATAGTCGCACGTGCCGAGGCCTACAGACAGAGTGTAAGCAATGACGATTATGTAAAGATTGGCCAATGGATGGATGAACAGCTAAGGAGTTATAATGTCTGGGTGGTCTTAATGCCCGAGTCGGAATATCGTACCCCTCCGCCACACCTTTATTATCGAAAAATGTTGTATCACGCTATACAAGGTATTGAACGTAATCCCAATTGGCCTCTTGTTTTCTTTAATAATAAGCAAAAATTGTACGTCGATGTAAGAACTCCACGTGGTAAGGAACTTTTCGATGGCATATTTAACGGAAAAACTATTTACCCTGATGATTTCCACCGGAACCTTATTTATGGCCGTAGCTCGCTTTTCTATCGCCGGGGGATAGATGAAAAAAAGAAGGGATTTGATTTTGCCGTCAAAGCCTTCGATTTGAATCCATCGCCTGCCCCTATGCAGGAAGTAATGTTTGTTGCTTCGAGGTTCGCCCAGATACAACCTGATGTTAATAAGTTTTGTGAAAATTATGTTTGCGAATTCACAGAAAATGAGGCAGATTGGGCCGAACTGGATGGCTATCGCGACAGAGTTGAAGCTGCACGGTTAGCATGCTTTTATTTGGGTGAGGTTGCCCGTACAGAAGGAAACACGAAACTCGCGAACTTTTACGCCGCTCAGGAGAAAAAATGTTTACTCGAATTGCTCAGGGTGGCTCAAAGCAAGAGGTGGTGAGTAAGTGAGGCAAAAAACGAAGTGCAAAATGGTGAGTGGTTGATTGGTGAGTGGTGAGTAGTAAGTAGGTTATCAGGTGATCAGGATATCCGCAACCTGGTTATCTGATACCCTGATAACCACTCACCAATCAACCATCTTATATCGATATTCGGATACCTGCTTCCGCAGGCGCAAGTTTAATAACAAAATTTATTTCTGATTATGACTGAGCTGGTACACAATGTTTCTATCAGTGTTTTTTTCCCGTGTTATAACGAACAGGACAATATCACCCGCGTAGTAGAACAGGCACTTACGGTCCTGGAGAAGCTCAATGCTGACTTTGAAGTAATAATCGTTAACGACGGCAGTTCCGACAGGACGGGCCAAATTGCCGACGAGATTGCCGGCCAAAAGAACAGGGTAAAAGTGGTGCATCATGGGACTAATCTCGGATACGGAGCAGCCTTGCAGTCCGGCTTCAAAGCGGCAACAAAAGATCTAGTCTTTTATACCGACGGCGACGGCCAATTCGATAGTAACGAAATGCCGCCGCTGCTGAGGTTGATGT
>CAZLIO010000105.1:0-448 GCA_964559025.1 uncultured Pirellulales bacterium
TCTGAACCTGCCGACCTTGCCGAGACGATAACGGTTGGAATCAAAAAATTTCTCCTTAAAGAAAGTTTTTGCTTTTTCTTTATTGGGCGGATTACCGGGTCGCAATCTCATATAAAACTTGAGCAATGCCCGCTCGTGGCTCTCGATATCATCCTCGCCTAAGGTGTTCAAGATGAGGATGTCCCTAACCTCGTCGATAACCTCAATATATATTGCTTCTCGTTTGGCCTTTTTAGCCTTTTTCTGCTTCTTGGTGCTTTTAACTTTGGGCTTCGAGTACGCAGCTTGTACCAAAGAGACTTTATCTCTGATTTGCGCACCGGCTTTTACTATGATTTCACCGGACTCTTCGTCCACTATCGGCTGCACCGACCACATAGTAGGAGCCAATTTATTTAGTGGCACCTTTTTCGTCGGATAAAACAACCGCAGAATCTGTTCTGTAGTG
>CAZLIO010000105.1:458-9090 GCA_964559025.1 uncultured Pirellulales bacterium
GTATGCCTCGTCCATCGCCCGCAGCAAAATGGTTGCCGGTATCTTGCTGGACTGGTCGATTCTGACCACCAAAATGTCTTTATTCGTAACCCCTATCTCTATCCAGCTGCCCCTTTCCGGGATGACTCTACCGCCGTGCAGCACTCTGTCGCCTTCTTTGCTCTCGATAAGAAAATCAACGCCCGGACTTCGGTGCAGCTGGCTCACAATCACTCGCACCGCACCATTGATAATGAACTCCCCGCCGCCTATCATAACCGGTATTTCGCCAAGATACATTGCCTGCTCGGCCAAATCCTCACCCTCCTTGGTTCGCAATCTGCACCATATTTTCAACGGGTAGCCGTATGTCAGCCGTAACTGTCGGCACTGAATAGGGGTATAATGAGGCTTTTCCAGCTCGTAGCAGAGATATTCCAGAACCATCTTCTTGTCGTAGCTTTCGATAGGAAACGTCTCCCGGAAAAGGGATTCGAGCCCGCTATGCTTTCTTCTCGTCGGTACGGCGTCTTGTTGCAAAAACCGCTCATAACTTCGTCTTTGTATTGCTACCAGGTCCGGAATCTCAACGGCATCTCGTACCCTTCCAAAATTCCGAACGCTTTGTCCACCACCAATTTCATGCATTGCCAATCTCCAGTAGGGACAACACTATGTGGTTGCCCTAACCTCACATCGTTTCCCTAATTTCTGCATTCCAAAAGGTCAGGCACATCGTCCTGCTCCCGCTCATGCTAATTCAACTACGGCCCCGACAGCTTCAAGCTGCTTTTGTGCGGCTTCGGCATCATCTTTACTGAGGCCCTCTTTGACCGGCTTGGGAACGTTGTCAACAAGGTCTTTGGCCTCTTTCAATCCCAAGCCCGTTAAAGCCCTTACCTCCTTGATAACCTGAATCTTTTTCTCGCCGAATTCTTTGAGGATTACATCAAAGATGGTTTTTTCTTCCTCCTCTTCAGCCGGGCCCTGTGCAGAGGGACCTGCTACCATAACAGCGCCGCCCGCTGCAGGCTCAATATCATATTCGTCCTTGAGATAATCGCCCAGCTCTTTGGCCTGCATCAACGTCAGACCCATTATATCGTCACCAAGCTTCTTAACCTTACTGCTCCATTTCCCTGTTTCTTTATTTGCCTGTGTTTTCTTCGGTGCCTTGGTCTCCTTCGTTGCCTTATTCTCTTTCGTTGCCTTAGCTTCTTTTGCTTTCTTAGCTTCTTTCGCTTCGTTAGCTTCTTTCACTTGTTCTTCTGCCATCTCTTAACTCCTGTTACATAGCGCCTTGTGGTAGCCGAAACTACGCCGTTCCGTTTAACCCCGTTACTAAAACCAGGGACAGCCACACAGGCTCTTCTCTTATTTCGTATTTCGTTTCACGCTGCTTGTTTCTCGCTGCCCTGGGCAATAGTCTCTATACAACCTGCGATAATCCCCGCAGGGGCACCAACCGTTGAGGCCAATCCCCTGGCAGGGGACTGTATCAAGCCGGCTATTTTGCTGAGCAGCTCTGCTCGTGTCGGCATCTTTGAAAGGCCCTCTGCTCCTTTAGCATCTAAAGCTGAACCGTCGAGAAAGGCACCTTTAATCTCTATCACAGGCACCTTCTTGACCCATTCGGCCAATGCTTTTGCAACGTCAACGATACTGTCACCGCCATAAACGATAGCGCAAGGGCCGCTAAACAACGCCGCTGCCGGCTCCATCTGTTGGCCGAAAAGAGCTTTTTTAAACAGCGAGTTCTTGACCACCGATAAGCTGATGTGTTTTTCTTTAAGCTCACCGCGCATCAGATTATTGTCAACACCGCCGACACCCCTGGTGCTGACAACCAAAAAATCTTTGATGTCCTCGTTGACGATTTTCTTTTCCAGTTCCGACTGTAGTAACTCTTTTACGTATTTGCTCATCCTTCTCACCTGTACTTCGTATCTGCCTATCAAAAGCAAACTTATCAATCTCAGAAATTCGAATATCGAATTCCGATACAAATTCAAAACCTGTCCTGAGCAACGCCAAAGGATTCAAATGCTCAAATTGCCAAAACCGACAGTAAAACTGTCATTCTGGTCATTCTGAGTGAGCGACCAGCGAGCGAAGAATCTCCCAATCGAAAGCAAGATGCTTCGCGAAGTTTATCCTCGAGCGCAGCGAAGGGCTCAGCATTATATACAAAAGACGTTTTGGTAATTTGAATTTCGGTCATTTGATATTGTTTCCACAACAAGGTGTCCTGTGGAGTGCTTCGGATTTCGTATTTACTCTCAATATTTCGTGCCTGGGATCTCGAATTTCACATTCGATTTCACAATTTACGCCTTAAATAGCAACTGTTATACCGGGGCTCATCGTCGCAGATATACTCATCTTTTTGATATACGTCCCTTTTGCAACCGCCGGTCTTATCTTCTTTATATGCGAGACAAACGCATCGATATTATCTACCAGTTTTTCGGTCTCAAAGCTTTGCTTACCAACTACTACGTGAACATTGCCGCCGGCATCGTTTCTAAACTCGACTTTGCCCGCAGCAAATTCAGACACTGCGGTCACAACATTGCCGGTAACCGTTCCATTTTTGGGCGAAGGCATCTTCCCTTGTGGCCCCAGGATTCGCCCAAGCTTACCCACCTTGCCCATCACCTTCGGCGATGCGATAGCCACATCGAAATCCATCCAGCCATCCGTGATTTTTTTAACAAGCTCATCGCACCCGGCCTCAACGGCACCAGCGCTTCGGGCTGCCTCAACATCCGAATCCTCGCAGAAAGCAATGACCTTTTTCTGCTTGCCTATCCCGTGAGGCAAAGATATTGAGCCTCTAACCAGCTGGTCGGCCTGCTTCGGATCAATGCCTAAATGCAGCACACATTCTATGCTCTGGTCGAATTTCACCGAATTGAACGATTTGACCTTCTCGACCGCCTCAGTCAGACTAAGGCTCTCTTTGCTTAACTGTTCCGATTCTTTCTTGTATCTTTTGCTTTTAACTCGCATAGTTCATATCTCATACTGCATACACTTTTTTTAATAATCAACTGGACTTTTGCAAAATTGAGATTAGGCATACTTTGAAAAGGAAAAATCTTCTTTTTGATTTTTCCTTTTCAAACAACAACTGTTTGATAGGGCATCACTTAGATTGATTATTTGAGGAACTCAAAAAACAGATTTCCTTAAATAATATATGTCTAATCTCCATTTTGCAAAATCTTTCAACCACTAATCAATTATCTCCACGCCCATACTTTGGGCGGTACCTCTGATAATCTTCTCGGCCTGTTCTATGTCGTATGCGTTCAAATCCTTGAACTTGGTCTTAGTAATTTTACGCAATTGCTCGGCACTGATTTTGCCGACCTTTTCTTTATTCGGAACGCCACTGCCCTTTGCAATTTCAGCCGCCTGTTTCAGCAGGACCGCCGCCGGAGGGCTTTTTACCTCAAACGTAAAACTTTTGTCTCGAAAAACCGTTATCACAACCGGCACGATTGTTCCGTTGAGTCCTTTTGTTTGCTCATTGAACTGAGAAACAAACTGACCTATGTTAACGCCATTCTGACCCAAAGCAGGACCTATCGGCGGGGCCGGCGTCGCCTGTCCGCCAGGCGCCTGCAATTTAATCTTTGTCACTACCTCTTTGGCCATAATCTCTTCTCTCGTATCGCAGCGAGCTAACTCGTCCCTTAGGTAAGTTTGAAGTGCCTAAAGTGACACTTATGTGTCATCCTGAGGCGAAGCCGAAGGATCTGGCCAACGAGAAAGAGATTCTTCTCTTCGCTCAGAATGACAGCTTTGCTGGCACTTTAGCTCACTTTGGGCACTCCAAACTTTAACAGATTGAAATGGATTACACAGTAAATCTTTGAAATCTGTAGATAAAGATGCGCAATACGATATTATGAACAGTTCAGATGTGCTCGGTTTAATTGCTGGAGAGGGCAGACTGCCCTTTCTTGTAGCCGCCGGCGCCAAACAGGCGGGATTAAGAGTAATTTGCGTCGGCTTAGCGGAAACGGCTGAGCACAGCCTCGCTGACGAAGTTGATGTGTTTTATAGAGTTGCGATTGCCCGGCCGGGGGCCTGGATACGAAAGTTAAGAAAGCACAGCGTAAGGCGAACGATTATGGTTGGGCGGGTTTCCAAAGGACGACTTTTTACGCCCTGGCGAATCCTGCGGTACCTGCCCGACTGGCGGGCATTTAGAATATACTACTGGCGGCTGCGAGGCAAAAACAAACTGACAGATTCGCTTTTGTGTGCCCTGGCCGACGAGCTGGCAAGCGGCGGGATAGTACTGGAGAATTCAATTATGTATTGCAAGGAGCACCTGGCAACGGCGGGCCTGATGACGACGACACCACTTCGACCGTCGGTCAGAGGTGATATTGAATTCGGCTGGGAAATAGTTAAAAAGCTCGGCGAGCTGGATATAGGCCAGGCGATTGTGGTAAAGGACAAAGAGGTAATCGCAGTCGAGGCAATAGAAGGAACGGCAGAGATGATCGAGCGAGCCGGCCGATTCTGTAAATCGGGAGGCTGGACACTAATCAAGGCTTCGAAACCCCAGCAGGATATGCGTTTTGATGTGCCGTGCGTGGGACCTGATACTATCAGAAGTTTGGCCGACAACGGAGGCAAATGTCTGGTTGTGGAGGCAGCCAAGACGATAATTATCGAGAAACCCGATACAATAAAACTTGCCAATCAATTAGGCATAACCATTTTTGGGTGCTAATCAGAAAACCGGAGGTGTAGAAGCCGGTTTGACGCTATCGAAGCTGGTATCGAAACTGGAGACTGGAAACCGGATGCCGGATAAAATTCAGGGAACTTTGCAAAAAGATAATACGAGCTTCGAGTTTCCAGGGCGGGCATCGATACGAGCATCGACAACCTTAAACAAAAAAGTATTCTAAAAAATGGCCAAATTTCCATTTCAACTTTTAATCAAACATACTTCATCGAAGAAACATGCAGAGTCTTCAACGTATAGTAGATTGAAAAAGTGTCTGCGAACAGGTAAGAGACACCTGCAAATCAAGGCCGGCAGTTATATCGCAATGTTTGACAGAGGTTTTTGTCAGGACGCAGAGTCACTTGACTTTATCGAAAAAATTGATACGCTGATGGATAAGGGACAGGTTCTTAAAAACGACGATACCTCTTACGTATCCCGTTTAACGTGGAACAGCAAGGATGTGGTGGTCAAACGATATAATCACAAAGGGTTTATTCATTCGCTGCGTCATACTATCAAAAGGTCCCGTGCCCGGAGAGGGTGGCTGCACGGACATCGTCTTGGGATGCTGAACATAGCCACGCCGAGGCCTCTGTCTTATATTGAGCAGCGCAGAAGATTGCTTGTGTGGCAGTCCTATCTTGTGACCGAATATGTTAAGGGACGTGAGCTTAAAAACTTTCTACGAGACGATAAGACAAGCGAGAAGAAACGTTCAATCGTGTCTCAGCAGGTTGCTGAGCTGCTCGATAGTCTGAGCGAGCATAAAATTACTCATGGTGATTTGAGGCATTCAAACATTTTGATAACAGAGAGCGGACCTGTTCTGACAGACCTTGATGCAATGAGGGCACATAGATGGGGGTGGATGTTCAAAATCAAAAGGGACAAGGATATAACTCGCCTAACAAAAGACGAGCAGACCAATAGGTGTAAAAGATGAGGATAAGAGCTGAGAGACAGTTTAGGATTGCCCGACTTTGGTCCAATCGCCAGATGAAAAAGTTAGCACCACTTTTTACCGGCGATGTCGTTAACGTGTCTGCATGGGATGATCGAGACAAAGAGGGAGGAAAGTATAAGAACTATTTTTCAAAAGCATCAGGCTACTATTATACCAATTACACAGGTACGCGAGGCTACCAACAGCAAAAAAACGAGTATCTCGTTGATCTAACCAAGGACTTGCCAAAAGAGCTGTACCAGCGTTTTGATGTTGTGTTCAACCATACTACGTTAGAACACATATTCGAAATTAGAAAAGCCTTTGAAAACATCTGTAACATGACCAAAGATGTTGCTATTATTGTTGTGCCTTTTTCTCAAGTACAGCATGAAACGGAATCCTACAAAGATTATTGGCGATTTACACCCTCATGTATGTGGGAGATGTTCCGGGAAAACGGGCTCGAGGTGATTTATGAAGCTGAAAACAAAGACAAAAAAGCCGCAATCTACCTGCTGTTTGTAGCATCGCGCAACCCCCGAAAATGGAAAGAACAAATGCCAAAATTCGAACCTATTAGAGAAGCGGGAAAGTTGATTGGTTTTAGGTGGTCCTTTAAGGAATTAAAACAAAAGATTTTGCAGAGACGCTAACGAATAACAAGTTGCTGAGTTCAGAAAGAGAAAATTTGCACCTATCCTCAAAATTATGCTAACGGGATATTAGCACTGTTCTTGTCAAATACATCAATGATTTAATATTTGGATATCGACGGAAAGACTGGTTGAGCAGTTGATACGCTTGGTCGTATATACCTTCCCTAATCGCACAACGTCCAGCCCTGTAACCTTCTTTGCTGAGGCGTCTCATTGCCCTATGCCGTGGTATCACCTCTTTGCCGCCAGCATTAAAATAGAAATCCTCAAGTACCTCGAGCTCGGTCTTCCGGCTGTTAAATAATCTGTCAGAAAGATTATCTCTATGGCGCCGCTTTTTATAGGTCGGGCCGTCAACAGGGATAAATTTGTATTTAAGGGACAGGTTTAATAAGAATTTATACACAGCACAACGTCTTAAGGAAGTATCAAAGCCACCCCCTCGTTCATAAATTATCTTAGCACACATCGTCCCACAGGAATGAACGTAGATATACTCAAATAGCTTTGTGACAATATTGCCAGATGGTAGCCTACGTTGTTTCGTGTGGATATGATTACCATCTTCGTCAACACCAATATAAGAACCATACGCAAACACATCGGAACCATAAGAATCTATTACGTCCATAAGTTTCTGGACTGCATCCGGAAACAACAAATCATCAGAATCCAAGAAGGTGATATACTCTCCATGGGCAAGCTCTATCAGCTTATTTCTCGCTGTGGTCTGGCCTATATGCTCGGCCCAATAATATCTGACATCGTAGCCGGCATCTTTAAGCATATCTTCAGTACCGTCGGTTGAGCCGTCATCGACTATGACAACCTCATAGTCTTTGTAGGTTTGAGCAAATACACTCTCGAGCGCTTCTTTTAGATAATCTTTTCGGTTGTATGTAGGTATGCAAACACTCACTTTAGGGCTCATATTTCTATCTGTCCAATGAATCATCAGCAAGCACACTCTGAACGATTGCAGATGACATTACTTTATAAATAAGTCGATTGCACTTTTTTATTGCTCTTTTTCGCAAAGTAAATTCCTGTGGATTAACTACCTGGGTGGCATGGGCAAGATGGTAAATAAATTGGCCCATTACCGGGGATGGCAGCTCAACGGTCTTATAGCCACGGTCAATGAGCTCAAAGTAAAGCTTTTGACCGGCTGCCAGGCCCCGGCCTTTGCCTGCCAAAAATGATAGTTGTTCCCGGCGTAAGATTTCTGTTCGATAGATACAACATATTGTCCGGTTATGATAGCGGAATTTCGTGAGCAATTGGGGATCTCGAAAAACTTTGCGCTTTAAGGCTTTTAAATCAGTTGCTTTCTGGAGATAAATTCGCCATTTTGGCTTTAATTCGATTTTGCCGGAACCAACGCAGGCCACGCTTTTGTCACTGTCAAAGTAACCAATCAGGTCGGCAAGCCATCCGTCCTTACGGACAATGACATCCGAATGCATCGAGACAAAAAACTCGGTATTGCACCTGGCCAGGGCAAGGTCCAGGGCCGCTCCATGGGCGAAACCCGCGCCAGGCTCATCAGGCTTTGGGTGTCGCTCAATTAAACTAATCCAATTGAGAGATTTGAGGTACTCCAGAGACTTATCCTGCGAATTGTTATCGACGACAATAACTTCACACGGATATTTAGTAAACTTGCGTACGCTTCGCAAACATAGCCGGGTAAGGTCTAAAGTTTTATAATTCACTATACATATAGTTGCTTTGCCTTTAATCAGGCTCGACACTAACAAAGGCTCTTTTCTTGACTTAGCGCTTTCCATACATCGATTCGTAATACTTCTGGTAGTCGCCGGAGACAACGTTACTTAGCCAATCCTGGTTCTGAAGATACCAGTCTATGGTTTTATTTATACCTTCCTCAAAGCTCACCGATGGTCGCCAATTAAGCTCACTAATAATTTTGCTCGCATCGATGGCGTATCGCCGGTCATGTCCCGGCCTGTCGGTCACATGCTTAATCAGTGATTTTGCTTTTCCCAAACGGTTAAGTATTACATCAATCACTTCCAGATTTGTCTTTTCGTTGCAGCCACCGATGTTATAAATCTCGCCGGGCGGCGCCTTTTGTAAAACCTGCCATACAGATGTGCAATGGTCATATACATACAGCCAATCCCGCACATACAAGCCGTCGCCGTAAACGGGTAATTCTTTATCATTAAGAGCATTGTTAATCATCAGCGGTATCATTTTCTCAGGGAACTGATATTCGCCGTAGTTATTTGAGCATCTGGTAATGTTGTATCTTACACCCCAGGTATGACC
>CAZLIO010000106.1:0-9053 GCA_964559025.1 uncultured Pirellulales bacterium
AATTAGTTTGTCGAATTGCCCAAAATTAAGTGATAATCCAAGGATTAAAACGGTTAAGCACACAGTTATTGCTGCTGCTGGGACGACCTGATTTACCTGTTAACGATAAGGATAACGATAACAGCAGCCCAAGCTGCTAACATACTCAAGATTGCTATTGCCGCCGCTATGCGATAATTTCTTACGGCTGCTCTGGTGGCTGTTACAGCTATCTCATAATTTTTCGCGGCAGTCTTGCACATAACAATCATTGTTGCAGTTTGTATGGCCTTTTGAATATTTAGCACAAGTTCTGCTTTACCAGGATTGTATCGTCCACCAATCGCCTCACTACTTGCCTTAACTTTATCTGCCAATCGTTTCAACGCTGTTTCTTCATCCATTGACTCGCGGCCTTCGTCTTCCTTGTACTTGCCACTTAAAATCCTACCCAACTCTTGCCAATTCACGTCTATTTCTTGTATTTCTTTGTCTGTTATTGTTTTTCCTCCCTAATTCAAGCACAAGCAAGAAATAATCCCGCAATAATCCAAGGGAGCACAAGAGTCCCTAACAGGTCAACAATCATTATAGAAGCCATTCGTGCGGGTACTTCGCCGGAGGTCTCCATTTCAAACGCCTCTTCCTCATTCGCACCAATCCTTGCAACATTGGCCATCAGAACTTCGGTTAGCCAATCCCACACTTTATCAACTATTAACCAGATTATGATAAAAAGCGCGGCACTTAAAAATCCACTCTTGATCCAAATCAATATTCCTAATGAGGGCGCTATAATCCAGTTGATAAGAAGGATGCGTTGTGTCATTAGAAGACTACTCATTTTCATAACATCGCCCTGCAAAAAGGCTTGCTTTTCACCGCACCATTTTAACGATTGCCTGCCTGAGTACAACTTTCTTTCTTGACAGGTCAGAATTTGTTTGTATTTTATGAAGGTACAACAGCGGCTGGGATTGCTCTGAATGACGAGAAGTTCGGGATGTTATACGGAAACCATACAAGAGGCCTAATAAGAAGGAGAACCGGCCTAAGTCGTTTCCAAAGGATTACTTATGGACTTTGGGCAAAGTGGTGTTATACTGAGGCTCGGAGAGGTAAGGAGTTTTATACGGAAACCATATATACCTATTAAGCCGAGAGGAGATAAAATGAGAACCTGTCTTATTGTTCTTCTTCTATGCGTAGGAATGGTTCATGCGTCCGAGCCGTCAGTTGACTCTGTAGACTACGCAACACCCAACAAGTATCTTGAGATCGTACATTCACTGGGAACTAACGCTCGGATCACATCGCAGGCCCTGAAACTCAAAGGTGATTCTGATCTGGCGACCATTCAGAAGGTTCTGAAGTGGATGGATCTCAATTTGAAATATGATGCTGACAGAGCTTATTACTGGCGTAACTTTGATGATGTAATCAAGGAAAAGTCATATGGAGGGTGTGCTGACCAAGGCATCGTCTGTGGTGTTCTTCTCAAGGGTGCTGGTATCCCTGTAATCTGGGTTAAAACGATGGATGTCTCCTGGATTTGGGACTTCAAGAAGAACCGAGAATTCAAGGCATGGTCAGGACACGTATTTCTCGAAGTGTACGTCGAAAAGAAGTGGATGCTTCTGGATCCAGGAGCCAAGACAATCTACAAGGAGTATTCCCCGAAGACTCGCATTCTGCCCGGCAATCGTTTTGCGTACCACAAGGGGAATGATCCAAAGGATATGATCATGTCACTTCAATGGGAGGAATGGAAGCAACAGACATCAACGTATTTTCGCAATTTGGACGAATCCCTCCTGCCCGTCGATCCGGCAGGAGGAACATTTCTGTTGATGTCCCAAGCCTCAGTGATCGGCAACTCACCTTACTATCAGGCTCTGACCGACATGGCAACCAAGAACGGTTTCGCCGTGCGCAAGTCATTCAACACAGATTATAATACGTATCTTCCGCAAGCGAAGGGCCATTTGCTTCTCATCGAAACCCATAACGGTAAACCAATTGTACCGCTCGATGTTTTAGAGAAACACTTCCCCAATGCTTCCAAAGGCCTGCAGAATTTTGATGGTACGGTGAAGATCGGTAAGACAACAATCGTCTTTTTCGATTTCTCGAGACAGCTCAGTGGACTCCAGAGCGAAGATGACGTGGAACAGAAATAAGACTCGGCTAACAAATGGATGCACTGGATTTTCAACTCGCTGCGCTCCCTGAAAACCAGTGATCCAAGACGTTAGCACTGAGAAATATAACAGTATGCATTCTACTAAGTTGGGGAAAATCAGCTTTTGGTTAGCCTTGTCACCCTGGTTTTTAATTCTGCCGGGGTGGATGGGTATTCCAGGTTTTGGCTGAGGTACTCCCGGCGGGTTCCTTGGAGGAATCCTTTTTGCGGCTGGAGTTCCTCTTGCTCTGATTTTGAGCGGAGTCGCCCTCTGGAGAGACAATCCTAAGCTCTGGGCAATCGCAGGATTTTCTGTTAGCCTTTTAATGTTGTATATCTTGATATATGTTAAGACTTGTCCCTGAGCTGTTCGTAAAAGGCCATTGCCGGAGAGCCGGCGAAGCTGATGGCCATCCAGGCGGCCTCGTCAATCTCATCCTGGGTGAAACCCTTTTCTTTTGCCTTTTTAAGGTGCATTTTGAGGCACGGCTCGCACCGGGTAGCGACCGACAGGGCAATGGCCATGGCCTGCTTGGTATAGGCGTCTAAGCCGTGCGGTGAGCTTGCCGAGCCGAGGAAATCTATAAATTTGGCTTTAATCTTAGCGATATCAGACTTCGGCGAGCCTTCGACGAGCTCAGTCGAGTCACTCGGTCGAGCCGAACCTTCCCCAGTCCCCGGCCCGGCAGAGGTTACAGCGTCTGCGCAGCAGGGGACTTCCCCGGCTTGCGGCTCAGCAGGAGCTTGTTGCGATTGTTGTTTAACCTGTGCGGATTCTTTGGTTGGTTTGGTGGGTTTGGACGAAGGTATTTTTCGGCTGCCGTCGGTTTTTATATGAACAACACCCGAACCTTTGCCGAGAACTTTGCCAATAACCGCAGCGGCCCGAACACCTTTATTGTGTAAGGCTTTCAGGAAATCATTGATGTCACTTTCTGCAATCGCAATCAGCAGACCACCGGAAGTCTGGGCGTCATAGCATATATCGACTATCTCCTGCGGCAGTGACTCGTCAGCGATTATGCGCTCGCCGCAGGATTCCTTGTTTCGCTCTATAGCTCCGGGCAGTATCCCCGCCGCGGCATATTCGAGCACGCCGGGGAACAGCGGAATATTGTCCCATATTATTTCCACATCGACGCCGCTCGATGAAGCCATCTCGGCCAGATGACCACACAGAGAAAAACCCGTAACGTCGGTGCAGGCGTGTGCGCCAAACTCGACCATTAACTGCGAAGCGGTTTTGTTAAGTGTAATCATCGACTCGGTCGCCACTTTGATACTTTTCGCATCGGCCCTGCCGATTTGTGAGGCAAAGGCCACGATGCCCGTGCCAAGCGGTTTGGTCAGGATAAGCACATCGCCCGTACGTGCACCGGCGTTCGTTACTATCTTGTCCTTGTCTATCATCCCGGTTACGGCAAAGCCGGCCTTGATTTCGCTGTCGTTAATACTGTGGCCGCCGATAATTGCCGTGCCGGCCTCGTTCATCTTGTCGATGCCGCCGGATAGAATTTCATTCATTACTCTGTCGGGGACATTGCGAACAGGAAATCCGAGCACCGAAACCGCGGTCATAGGCGTTCCACCCATGGCGTAAATGTCACTTACGGAATTAGCCGCCGCCACCTGGCCGAAAGTGTAAGGGTCGTCCACCGAAGGCGTAAACACATCGACAGTCTGAACCAATGCTTTGCCGTCGCCCATATCATATATACCGGCATCGTCCCCGGCGGGAACACCGACCAGCACACGAGGGTCATCCACAGCCGGCAAATCTTTCAGGACCTGTTTCAAAAAGGCCTGGTCTATTTTTGAGGCACAGCCGGCCTTTTCCACAAGCTGGGTCAATTGAATCGGGCCTGTCGGTGCGTCGAGCCGTTCACCGGCACACGAGCATATATTCTTTTCCTTAAAAATATCACAGGGGCACGGTTGCTTGGGGTCACAAATGCAGTGGCCGAGTTTTATGGAACGCTGCATAACGCGTTTTCGTCTTTGCATATTTATCATCGTAAAATCCTCAATAAATGTCGTGAGTAGTGAGTGGTGAGTGGTGAGTGGTGAGTAATCCACTCACTAATTAACTACTGTTGCGGACTGTTTCGAACAATGCTTCGACCCTTAACGCAATACGCGCCGAATCGGACGGAGAATAATCCGTTTCAATTCTGAGATACGGGATGCCAAGCTCTTCCTCGGCCAGCTTCTTTACAAGGTACGATTCGACATCGTAGGTGATACAAGCCTGCCAAATAAGGTCGATGATACACTGCGGCCTATATTCGGCAGTCAGGTCTCGAATTATCTCCATCCGCCGGTCGTTTTTCGTCATTACCGAGCACGGCAGGCGAAAATACTTTTGGGCTAAAGCAATGATTGGTTCCTGGGCCGTCTCGTCAACGTCTTCCAGAATAGGCTTAAGCCCGGTGCAGTTGTCCATACATACTACAAGCCCTCCGTGAGATTCGATAATATCAAGGACCCGTTCGGCACCGTGAACTATCGGGACACCTGTCATTAGTATCCGGACCGGTGAATTCCTGCAAGAGTCAGCCTTTTTAGTTTTAAGCAGCTCAATCGCTTCAACGTATTGGCAAAGGTCGGCATTGATACCGGAGATGCTGCTTTTAAATTCCAGCAACTGCCTGCCCGTCAGTGGAGGTGATTGCGATTTCATCATCGCCGCTAATTCACGCCGTAACCGCCGATCGCGATTCATCACCACGATTTCTCGTTTTATTTTTTCGTCCGTAAGCTCGACGCCAAAATGTTCTTGAAGCCTAGCTCTGAGCTTGCGCAGCTCACTTATCCAATGCGTCATCGCATCACTGTCCGTTGGTTTTTGAGGCAGCTCCAGCACATAGACCGGCCGTGTTTGTCCCATCAACTCGTACATTTTCTTTTTGCCGTCGCAGGTCGTCTCGGCCACAATCAAATCAGCCATTTCGATAAAGGGATTTGTCTTTTCAAGATGGTAACCGTATGTCGATTTAATCAGCGGACAAAGGTTTGCGGGCAGGTCTTCCTCGGCGGGCCCAATCATCTCCGCCGAGCCGCCGCACAGACATACCGGCACGGCATCGGCGGCCATAATCAATTCCCGCGGCGTATATTCACACATAATGCCCACTATGTGTTTGCCTTTAGCTTTGGCGTCGGTGGCGTACTCGTAACAGTTCTGTATCATTTTGCCGAACCAGGCTAAAGGTCCGTTCTCCGGTCCTTTGGCCTTTGAGCTTGCCGAATCGCACTGCGGCCCGGGTGGATTGCACGGGTCGGTGACATCTATTCGCGGCTTTTTGTTATCAAAGCATTTTCCCATTTTATTCCTCGAATCTTGACGCTTCTAACAGAATTAATGTTCTCTCTTATCGTCATGCTGAGCAAAGCGAATCATCCGGCATTAGAAAAGGATTAGAGATTCTTCACTTCCCCGTTCGACTACGCTCAGGGCTAAAGGCTGCGCTTCGTTCAGAATGACAAGTATTGCACATTTTCTGCAGAACATCCTCAAATCCTAAAACATTGTTTACTTTTTCTTCCGGGCGACAAACAGGCCCTGGGCGATTTTGCCCGCATGGGCCAGCTCCTGCATAAAAGCCATTTCCGCAGCCATTGACTGCATTAGCTCGCTATTAAAGCCGATGATTTTCAAGGCATCGTACGTTAACTGCATATTAAGCATATTCAGATACAGGTCGACGTATGGTCCGAACCTGCCGGTATCTTCAGCAGTGATAACCTCACAGTTATCTGCTATCAGTAAGTCGCTGTAGCCTTTGAGATTCTGCACATTTGGAAACTTCATAAAAGTCAAAAACCGTTCTGCTTCCGTATCGCTAAGCCCTGTCTTTCCTTCAATCCAATCGGTAAAGGCAATGATTCCTCCCGGCCTGGCTATACGGGCTGCTTCAGCAATCAGCTTTTCTTTATCAACAACGTAACACCAGGCATCCTCTCCCCAGATAAAATCTGCGCTTGAGTCTTCAAGCCCGCTGTCACAGACATCGGCAAGGGTGAATTCGATTTTATCTGATAGTCCCTCCTGCTCGCATCGGAGACGTCCCTGTTCGACTACCTTTTCTGTGGCGTCAACTCCTTGCATCCGGGCCACGTCTCGAAAACGCACCAGAAAGCGCATCCCGGCACCGTTACAGCAGCAAAGGTCAACGCCTGTCATATCAGGGCCGATACCTGCTCTTTGGGCAAGGTCCATCGACGAAACAAAACCGCCGATGTGAATCTGCTCTCCCATTATCAGCTCCCAAAGCTGCCCTTCGGGACCGCTGTAAACAGCTTGCACTTCCTTTAGGCCGATGTTCTCTATACTTTTCATAATAATAGTCTTTCAAACAAATTTTTTCCTATCGCTTTTCTTTTTTTCGTTCCAATAAAAAAGGCGGGTAAGAGAGATTTTCCCGTTACCCGCCGGTGCTTGTGGCTCGATTTCTTTTACTCTATCAAGTGCCAGGTTTTGTCCTGTATTGTTTCAAACGGCCCAAGGTCAATATCTATCCGTACCTGGAACTTGCCCTTGAAATCCCTTGGCACCCGCCACGAGTACCGGCAGACGCCGCCTCACCCATACTCGAATCTGCCGGAGGCAAGAACGTTTCCCGCCTCATCAATAATCTTCAATTTCGGCGTGGGAAGTCTTTTTCCATTCTTCGTTACGGCGGCGCCATAGTGCTCACCCGCCCGGCCAATGATTGAAAGGCCTATTGAGACCAACGAACCGCTTTTGCTGATGCTGGGTTTAATTAGGAATGATTGGCCCAATTCCAGAACTGTCGTGTTATCCTTTCTAACCCTGATTGTTGAGAGGTCTCCCCATGGGCCGCTGCTGTAAAGCAGCCACGAATCGCCGTCCTGTTTCATTGATATGCTCAGGCGTACCGGTTTATATGTTCCCGACCGCAGAATAACAGGCTCAGCTTTGGATTTAATTAATTGACTATTAGACCAGCCGCCACGAAGTCTCAGTGTAGCTTCAGCATCTCCGGCATAAATTTTTATTTGGCCTTTACCCGACGAACCGGAAAACAACATCAGAATCAGCACCGCTGCTGCTATAATGACGGCAGAAATCCATATTTCTCTATTCTTCATATTAACTTCAACCTCAGAAGATCAGGAACTTGTCTTTGCAATTATAGACGCTAAAGAAAGGGTTTCGTTACATTATTTTTCCCATTTTTTCCATAAAAAACGAAAATTTCGTTGATTCTTTTAACCGGAATATCCCCGAATATCCAGAAAAAACAGACTGCGTTAAACAGCTTGCTTTTTGGGGATGTATAAAGTAAAATGAGTATTACAATTGTTCGTCTTAACAGTTTCCATTTTACAGAACTAAAGGCAGCTTATGGAAAAGCAGAATGAGCAATTCCTGCAGAAACTACCCTCAGTAGATGCCCTTTTACGAGACGTTGACCTGAAGAGTATAATTTCCGAGGTCGGCAGGAAAGTAGTAGTCGATTCAATCCGCCGGGAAGTTGACGAAGCTCGAGAACTACTCATTGCGAAACCAGAATCCAAAATGGATGAAACAGCAATTCGTCAACAAATCATAGCTGAGACTATAAGCCGTGTAAAAGCAGCTACAAGCGCGTACTATCGAAAGGTCGTTAATGCAACAGGCATTATTCTTCATACGGGGCTTGGCCGTGCAGTCCTTGCATCGCAGGCGCTGCGGCAAATTCAGGACGAATTGTCGGGATATTCGCTGCTCCAGGTGGATACCGAAACCGGCAAACGCTCAAAACGTGATGCGCGTATCGAGCAGCTTCTGCGGCAATTAACCGGCGCCGAGGCGGCCACCGTCGTCAATAACAATGCCGCCGCCACTTCTATTGTTCTGAATACCGTTGCGAACGGTAAAGAGGTCATAGTTTCGCGCGGGCAGCTTGTTGAAATCGGCGGTTCGTTCCGCCTGCCGGACGTTATGGCTTTCAGCGGGGCAAAACTCGTTGAGATCGGCACTACCAATAAAACGCACTCGCGTGACTACGTCAATGCGATTACCGAGAATACCGCTGCGATTCTGCGTGTGCACCCGAGCAATTACAAAATTCAGGGATTCTCTTCGGAAGTGGCGCTCGATGAGCTTGTCGAGATAGCGCACTCACACGAGCTGGTTATGATTGACGACGTCGGCGCAGGTGCGCTTATCGATTTTTCGCAATTCGGATTCGAACCCGAACCGACCCTGACCGAGTCAATCAGTAAAGGTGCCGACATTGCCACTTCAAGCGCGGACAAGCTGATAGGTGCCTCTCAGGGAGGAATCATCATCGGCAGGTCCGAACTGATAGAGGCCGTACGCAAGAACCAGTTTGCCAGAATCGTCCGTGTTGGGAAACTTACTCTTGCGGCGCTGGAGGCAACCTTGAAACTTTTCCTCGATGAATCAATAGCTCTTAGCCAGGTCCCTACCCTGCAAATGCTCAGGCGGGATGACTCGGAAATCGCTAAGAAAGCCGAGCACTTAGCTTCCCAGCTTGGCAAAAGCATATCCGATTCCACTATCACGACCATCCCCGGCTTTTCGCAGATGGGCAGCGGTTCCCTGCCGACGCAAAACCTGGCAACAACGCTGGTAGCCATACGCCCGGAAAAAATCAGTGCAGAATCACTTGCGAGCCGGCTTCGCCGATACAGCACTCCGATATTTACCCGAATACAAAACGACGAGGTCCTTATAGACCCCCGAACTCTTCTTAGTGGGGATGATAAGATAATTATCAAAGCGCTGCTCGAAATTCTCGATTAAATAGTATCTGTTACTGAAAGCAAAAATCGACGATGTCACCCCTGCGAAAGCAGGAGTCCAGGGCGAAAAAGCTGGATTCCCGCTTCCGCGGGAATGACAAATACTGTTTCCGCAACA